>NZ_JAGHKE010000077.1:0-12346 GCF_017889395.1 Allofournierella sp.
GTTCTACGGCGACGACGCCAACATCATGGATAAGATCTACGACGGCAACGAGATCGTGCTCTCCAACGAGCCGCTCTATTACTACCGCACCCGCACCGGCAGCATGACCGCCCTGGCCTTCTCGGCCAAGCGGCTGGACGATCTGCGCCTGTACGGCGGCTGGGTGGACTTTTTCACCGGCAAGACCGGCTACGGGGATCTGGCCGCCTGGGCGGTGGCCCGTTACTGGCAGGTGTTCTACCTGTTCTACGTGCACGCCAACCTGGCGGGGCCGCTGTCCGGCGAACTGAAAGCGGGCTTTGCCCTGCACAAGAAAAAGCTGAATAAGCTTTTGCCCCGCATCCTCTCGAACCCCCACGTGGCCGGGTTTGAAAAGCTGCGGGCGGTACTGTTCTGTGCAAGCCCCGCGCTGTGCTACAAGCTGGCCGCCGCCCGGGGAAAAATGGACCGCAAAAAGGAGGCCTGAGCCATGCCCCGCATCAGCGTAATCGTCCCGGTTTATAAGGTGGAGCAGTTTTTGCCCGCCTGCGTGCAGAGCATTCTGGGCCAGACCTTTGCCGATTTTGAGCTGATTCTGGTGGACGACGGCAGCCCGGACGGCTGCGGCGCGCTGTGCGACACCTATGCTGAACAGGACAGCCGTGTGCGGGTGATTCACCAGAAAAACGGCGGGCTTTCCGCCGCCCGCAATTCCGGCATTGCCGCCGCGAAGGGCGAGCTTCTGGCCTTTGTGGATTCCGACGATCTGATCGCGCCGGATTATCTGGAGCAGCTTTATAGCGCGCTGTGTTCCTCGGGGGCGGATATGGCCCTCTGCGCGGTGGAGGACGTGAACGAGGACGGCTCACCGCTGGAGCACCCCGAGATCACCGCCCCCGCCGCTGCCGGAATCTTTTCCGGCAAGGCACTGCTGGCGGAATTTTTCGGGCCCAATGCCACCTGCTACACGGTGGCCTGGAACAAGCTGTACAAGCGCAGCCTGTGGGAGCAGCTGCGCTACCCGGAGGGGCTCATCCACGAGGACGACGCGGTGGCCCACCGGCTGTTCGCCGCCTGTGAAACGGTGGCCTGCTTGAACGCTCCCCTTTACCGCTACCGGCTGCGCCAGGGCAGCATCTGCCGCAGCGGCATCAGCCCCGGCAGCTTTGACGGGGTGACCGCCCACGCCGACTGGTGCCGGTTTTTCCGGGACCAGGGCATGGACAAGGTCCTGCTGGACAAGGCGCTGGCCTCCTGTTTCCGTCGGTACCTGGCCCTGTGCGCCGGAGCGAAAAACGAACTGACCTGGCCCATCGCCGCCCGCTGGCACGGTGCCCAGGCGGAGCTGCGCTGCCTGCTGCCCCTTGTAAAACATTGCGGCGAGCTTTCGCTGACCGAAAAGCTCAGCTGCCTGCGCTGGTGCACCCGGCCGTTGCCCCTGCCTGACCGCAGCGAAACGCCCCGGGTCGCCCTGCTTTTGCCGCCCGAGCTTCCGGTGCCTGCCGTGAAGGGCGGCGCGGTGGAGACCCTGGCCACCCATCTGATGGAGGAAAACCAGACCCAGCGGCAGCTGGAGCTGGCCTTTGTCTGCCGTCTGGACGAGGAGGCCGCGGCGGCTTCGGCCCGGTTTTCCCAGTCGCTGATCTTCTTCGTGCCCCCCGCCGGGCGGGTGCGTTCCCTTTTGCACCGGGTCCGTTACCGGCTGGCAAAGCTAACCGGGCGGCCGGTGTACTGGCAGGAATACCAGCATTACCCCCTGCCCTTTCTAAAGCGGCTGAACGCCGACCTCTATTCGGTGGAGGGCGGCCAGCTGGACGCCTGGCAGCAGGCCGCCGCCTGCTTCGGCGCCGAAAAAATGGCGGCGCACCTGCATGGGGTGGCATACAGCAGCCCCAAGCTGGACGCTCAGTTCGGCCGGGTGCTGGCCATCAGCGACTATGTGCGCAGGGCCTGGCTCTCCTCCAGCGCACTGCCCGCCGACCGGGCGGTGCTGCTGCCCAACTGCGTGGACACCGGCCGCTTCTGCCCTGCTCCTGCCGCGGAAAATGAGCGGGCACAGCTGCGCAGCCGCCTGGGCCTTGCACAGGAGGACTTCGTGGTGCTGTTCTGCGGCCGGGTGTGCGAGGAAAAAGGCATCCACCGGCTGGTGCAGGCCATGCGGCAGATCCAGGACCCCGCCGTGAAGCTGGCGGTCATCGGCTCGCCCTTCTTTGCCGGGCAGGCCGACTCCCCCTTCTTTGCCGAACTGCGGAAGCAGGCCGAGGCCCTGGGCGAGCGGATCGTCTTTACCGGCTTTGTGCCCAATGAACAATTGCCCGCTTATTACCGCATGGCGGATGCCGCCTGCTTCCCCGCGCTGTGGGAGGAGCCGGCGGGCATTACCGCCATCGAGGCCATGGCCTGCGGCTGCCCGGTGATCGCCACCGACAGCGGCGGCATGCCGGAATATCTGGAGGGCAGCGGCGCGGTGCTGCTGCGCCGGGATGAGATCTGGGACGGCGAATGCACCCCCGTGCCCGGTGTGCCTGAGCTTTCCGGCCAGATCGCCGAAGCCATCCTTGCTCTGAAAACCGAGCCCGCCCGCCGGGCCGAGATGGCCGCAGCCGGTGTGCGCCGGGCGCAGGATTTTTCCCGGCAGAGCTACTACCGGACCTTCGCCGGTTTCGCAAATCACCTGTAAACTTTATCAAATAAAGGAAGTGTTCCCTTGCAGCCCAAAATCAGCATTATCGTGCCGGTGTACAACTGCGTAAAATTTCTGCCCGCCTGCATCAACAGCATTGCCGGGCAGGAGTGCTCCAGCTTCGAATGTATCCTGGTGAATGACGGTTCCTCCGACGGCTCCGGCGCTCTTTGCGACGAAATCTCCCGCCACGATCCCCGTTTTCGGGTGATCCACAAGTCCAACGGGGGCGTGTGCAGTGCCCGCAATGCGGGTCTTGACGCGGCTCGCGGGGAATTCGTTCTGTTCTGCGACCAGGATGACCGTATCCATCCCGAAACCATCACCCGGGCGCTTGCCTGCTACGAAAGCACGGAAGGCGGGCTTGTGATGTGGCCTTATACCCGTGACCCGGCGGAATTTTCCGCCCCGATGCCTGCGGGCGAGACTCTTTTCTCCCAGCAGGAATTCGGTTCCCTTTACTGCACCTTCATGCTCCCGCCGGTATGGAACAAGCTGTTTGAGCGCAGCGTGCTGGAATCCCCCTCGCCCCTTCGCTTCGACGCTTCCATCCGCAACGGGCACGAGGATCTGCCCTTTGTGTATGAATATCTTGCCCGGCTTGCCGGGCTGCGGCCGGGCTTTGCTGTGCATTTTCTGCGCGCTCCGCTCTATTACTGGAGCGACGAAAACGACATGAGCGTTTCCAAAAAATCCGTGCATTATCAGCAGTATTTCCAGGTGGAGCTGCCTTTGTTCCTGCGCTTTGCCCACGACTGCAAGACCCTTTATCACTGCCCGGCTCAGAACATGGCCACCTTTTACCAGCATGCGCTGCATACACTGGCCTTCGGCCTTCTGTTTGAAAACAAGGCCGAGGGGCACAGCCTTCTGCAGCACGAGGGCGTGACCGAGCTGCTGGACGGCCTGAAGGAAAACCACACCTTCAGCCCCTATTACCTGCCCTTCCGATGGCGCAGCGCTGCTCTGGCCCGGTTCGTGATCCGCGCCGAGGAAGAGGGGCGGCGCTCCTACTGGCGCACTTACTGGCTCTTTTATTATCTGCTTGGCGGAAACTGGAACCGTTAACGTTCTCGGCCAATCCTCCGCCCTGCATCCAAAAGGAGTATCTTATGGTCCCGTTTGCAAGCATTATCATTCCTGTTTACAACGCCGAAAAATACCTGCGTCGCTGCCTGGACAGCGTTGCGGCCCAAACCTGCCCGGATTTCGAGTGCATTCTGGTGGACGACGGCTCTTCCGACGGTTCTTCGCTCATCTGCGATGAATACGCCGCCAACGATCGCCGGTTCCGGGTCATCCACCAGCCGAACGCCGGTGCTTCCGCTGCCCGAAATGCCGGGCTGGATGCAGCCCTTGCGCCCTGGCTTCTGTTTGTGGACGCGGACGACGCCATTGCCCCCTGCACACTGGAGCTGATCCGGCAGATACAGCAGGAAAACCCCCGCGGCCTGGTGTTTTTCGCCGCGGTCTTCGAGCCGGATGGCCTGCTCCAGCACCCGGACCCGACAGCTTTGCGCCGTTTTTCCGTGAGCGAAATCGGCCTTTTCTGCGAAAACGCCCCCTTCCCCACCCCCTGGGGAAAGCTGCTGAATCGGGCGCTTGTGGAGCAGGCCGGCCTGCGGTTCGATCCATCGCTGCGCTGCTACGAGGACCGGCCCTTTATGAACGAATATCTGCGGCATTTTTCCGCGCAGGTTCCCAACGGGGAGCTGCTCTACATTACCCGGCCGCTCTATTATTACGAATCCGGCAACGAAACCAGCCTGAGCAAAAGCACCAAAAACCAGCTGGAGCCCGCCCATTATCAGATGTTCGACCGGTTCCTTCAGGACTGCCTGCATGTGTATCATGCCCCGCCGCAGCAGCTGCGGCTGCCCGTGATGGAATATCTGAACACCGTTTTGTACGGTCTTTACTGCACGCCCCCGGCCCAGCGGCGCAAAAGCGCAGCACTTTTTTACAAGAGCCCAGAATACGCCCGCCTGATGGCCTTTTTCAAAGAGAACCGGCTGTTTGAATCCCGCTATGTACCGCTTCGCCTGCGCTGGACCGCTCTGGCCGTTACGCTGGACCAGAACCGGCTGACAGAGCGCCGCTGGTTCTACTGGAAGTTCCACTGGCTATGCATGCACACCGTATACCTGCGCTGGAAGGCCCTACTGCAGTGAATAAAAATGTTGCCGTTTCTTCTGTTTTTTTCGTCTTGGGCCCCGTCGGCTGATTCCCCGTTTTATTGCAGCTTACGGCATGATATGCTATAATAAACTATCTTAGTACGCCCTGCTGCGGCAGCGCACGGGGCGTTATTTTCTATGTTTGAACGGCTTAGCAGGAGGAATTATGCCAAAGATCAGCGTGGTGATTCCCATCTACAACACCCAGTCCTTTCTGGCCCGCTGCCTGGACAGCGTTCTGGCCCAGACCTGCTCCGATTGGGAATGCATTCTGGTGAACGATGGCAGCACCGACGGCAGCGCCTCCATCTGCGAAGCCTATTGCAGGCGCGACAGCCGCTTTTTGCTGAAAAATCAGAGCAATCAAGGCAGCGCCGCTGCCCGCAACAACGGTATGGCACTGGCTCGGGGCGAATATCTGCTGTTTCTGGACAGTGACGATGCCTGGCCCGCTCACCTTCTTTCCACCGTGCTCGCCGCACAGGAAAACCGGCCGGAGGATCTGATCCTCTGGCGGTACACCTCCCGCCCGGAGGAGCTTGCCAACAGCAAGGCTTCGGCGGACTTTGCCCGCTTTCCGCTGCAAAAGGCCGGGCAGCTGTATCTGGAAAGCCATTTATATTACATCTGGAACAAGCTCTTTCATCTGGAGCTGATTCGTAGTTGTGGGCTTCTGTTCACCCCGGGCATCACCTATGGCGAGGATGTACAGTTCGCCATGGAGTACCTGCGGCTCTGGTTCCGTCTTCATCTGCAGGGGAACTTTTCTCTGAGCGTACAGCCGCTCTATTACTATGAGGACGGCAACGACTCCAGCGTCACCTACCGGCTCAAGCCCTGCTACTGCGAAAACGAGCTTTGGCTCACGGAGCAAGTGCTGGATTGGTTCAGCCGGGATTTTCCCCTGCCCCGGGAGGATTTTACCCGCATCGTGCTCCACCTGGTGAAAACACTGGCGGGCGGCCTTTCGGTGGATCTTGCCCAGCCCCATGGGCTGGCCATCGCGCGGCAGCATCTGCGCCACCCCACCGCCCGAAGGCTGATCGATACCGCCCGTACCCTTGGCTGCTACAGCCCCTTTGTGCCTCTCATGGCCGGCAATTGCACCGTTCTCACCGCCCGGCTGGGCGGGCTGATGCTGAAGGATTCCCGCTGGTACCACCGCGTTTACTGGGCGGGCTGGCATCTGCGCAGGCTGCGCACCGGCACAAAACCACCCGTGATGTTCTGACCTGCACCCCGACCGTTTTTCATTTATTCTGACAAGAGGAAGTACACTGATGGCTCATTCCAACGAACAACAGTGGACCACCGTTGTGAAACCCCGCACCGGCTGGTTCGACATCGACCTGAAAGAACTCTGGCATTACCGGGACCTGGTGACCCTGTTCACCAAGCGCAACTTTGCGGTGATCTACAAGCAGACCATTCTGGGCCCGCTGTGGATTCTGCTGAATCCCCTCATCACCACCATCCTGTTCAATGTGATCTTCGGCGGCATCGCCGGGCTGCCCACCGAGGGTGCGCCCAGCTTCTTGTTCATCATGGCCGGCAATACCCTGTGGACCATGTTCGCCTCCTGCATCAACAACACCGCCAACACCTTTGTGGCAAACGCGGGCATGTTCGGCAAGGTCTACTTCCCCCGCCTGACCATTCCTCTGTCCCAGGTGCTCACGGCGGCCATCAACTTCTTCATTCAGTTTGCCATGTTCCTGGTGTTCTGGGTCTTCTTCTTTTTCAATCAGGAGGCCTTCGGTCATCTGAGCATGACCGTGTGGCTCGTCTACCTGCCGGTGTGCATCATCCAGGTGATGCTGCTGGGCCTGGCTGTGGGCATCATCGTTTCCAGCCTGACCACCAAATACCGTGACCTGGCCATCGCCGTGACCTTCGGCGTGCAGCTGTGGATGTACGCCACCCCTGTGGTGTACTCCACCACCAGCCTGTCGAACCAGCCAGTCCTGAGCGCCATCGTGAACCTGAACCCCATGACCGCCCCGGTGCAGGCTTTCCGCATGGCTCTGCTGGGCTGCGGCAGCGTGGACCCCACCGGACTGGTCTACAGCCTGATTGTGACCGTGGTCCTGCTGGCCATCGGCGTGGTGCTGTTCAGCCGCATTGAAAAGACCTTTATGGATACCGTGTAACAGGAGGATTTTTGCATGTCCAATCACAGCGAGCCGGTACACAGCAAAGAGCCTGTTATTCAGGTATCCGGCGTAAAGAAGCAATATAAACTGGGCCAGATCGGCGGCGGCACCCTCACCGCCGACCTGCAGAGCTGGTGGGCCCGCATCCGCGGCAAGGAGGACCCCAACCTGCCCATCGGCACCGACACCCGCCTGTTCGGCCAGACCTTCATGGCGCTGAACGGCGTGGACCTGACCGTTTACAAGGGCGAGGCACTGGGCATCATCGGCCGCAACGGCGCGGGCAAGTCCACCCTGCTCAAGCTGCTCAGCCGCATCACCGCCCCCACCGAGGGCGAGATCAAGATCAAGGGCCGCATCGCCAGCATGCTGGAGGTGGGCACCGGCTTCAACCAGGAGATGACCGGCCGGGAAAACATCTACATGAACGGCGCCATTCTGGGCATGACCAAGGCCGAGGTGGATTCCAAGCTGGACCAGATCATCGAGTTCTCCGAATGCGGCGACTTCATCGACACCCCGGTCAAGCGCTATTCCAGCGGCATGTTCGTGAAGCTGGCCTTCGCGGTGGCCGCCCATCTGGACAGTGAGATCATGGTGATGGACGAGGTCCTGGCCGTGGGCGACATGAAGTTCCAGCAGAAATGCCTGGGCAAGATGAGCGATGTGGCGGGCCAGGAGGGCCGCACCGTTCTGTATGTGAGCCACAACATGAGCACCATCCGCCAGCTGTGCACCCGCTGCGTGGTGCTGGACAAGGGCAAGGTGATCTTCGACGGCAACGTGGACGACGCCATCGCCGTATATATGGACACCACCGACGTGAACGTGGTGGACTACGACCTGCGCGAGATTGGCCGCATGAGCTCCAGCGCGGGCAAGCGGCTGCGGGTGGAGCGGCTGACCTTCCTGGACAAGGAAAGCAGCGTGTTCGCCGCCGGAGAGCCCTTGCGGGTGCGCATCGACTGGCAGGTCATGCAGCACTTCGACGCGGTGAACATGAAGCTGAACTTCCATTACCGGGATTCCACGCCCGTGGGCATCACCCATCCCATCACCCTGGGCGAGGCCGAGCCGGGCCGCCGCTACTCCACCGTGTTCACGGTGGACACCTCCATCTTCAGCGAGGGGCAGTATTTCTTCTACCTGGACGTGTTCGAGCGGGAGCTGGCCAACGCCGCCTGCTTGGACAAGCCCGCCCAGGAATTCGCCTTCGAGATCACCAACATGGACCGCACCCTGCCGGAGTGGTCCAGCGGCTGGGGTCACATCCACTTCCCGCCGGTGGTCATTGAATCCAATGAGGTAAACTGACGATGGGTCTGCCCAATTTATACATCTGCCACACCGCCTATCAGGTGCTGGTGGAGCTGGTCCGGGCCATGAAGGACACGGTGGCCCCGGACCTCATTCTGAGCAGTGTCATCCCAAACACCGAAGAACTGGCCGGGCGGCTTTCCGCCACCGGCCTGTTCCGCTGTGTACGGGTTTTTGACGAAGAGGCCTGCGGCAATGCCATCCAGACCGGTTTTCTGCGCACGCTGCTTTTGCAACGGGTGATGGGCCGCCGCAACGTGGAAAAATACTACGGCTTTTCCATCGACCCCAAGGCCTACGCGGCCATCTACATCCACAACGACTGGAGCGTGCTGGGCCGGTATTTGCAGGACCTGAAAGCCCCCTACGTGCTCTGCGAGGACACCATGGCCAGCACCTGCCACCCGGACCATCCGCTGATCGACCAGCAGCGGGCGCTGCCCCATTTCAAGCTGCGGCAGAAGCTGGGCTACGGTTATCTGTACTGGGGCGACTACAAGCGGGTCACGGCGGTGGAGACCGAGTGCGCCGCCAGAACGCCCTTGTTCCCCCAAAAGCTGCGGGAGGATTCCAAGTCCGACCGGTTCCACCGGCTCACCGACGAACAGAAGGCGCTGGTTCGGCAGGTGTTCCTCACCCGGCCGCTGCCTGAAACCGCCGAGGGCGCGGTGCTGTTCCTGCCCCGGGACTTTGTGTCCGAAGGGCTTCTGGACGGCGAGACCCAGCAAAAAATGTTCACCGCCGTGGTGAAGGCCCACTGCCACGGCGGGCCGCTCTTCATCAAGACCCATCCCCGGGACACCTTTGATTATTCGCGCCTGTTCCCGGAGGCGGTGATTCTGGAGCGCACCATGCCCAGCGAGGTGCTGAACTTTGCGCTGCCCTTCCGGTTCAAAAAGGCGGTGACGGTGGAATCCACCGTGCTGAAAACGCTGGAAGTGACGGACGAAAAGCTGGAATTGAGCCTTACCCAGGCCCTGGACCTGCTTTCCTGATTGTGTACGCCGAGCGCTCCGCGCTCATAATTTGTTCATACCAAGGCTTTACTATGAAATCAAGCGGCCCGCTTCATCGTTTTTATTGCGGACCCGCAAGGAGGTTATTCCTATGAAAATCATCGGCGTGATCCCCGCCCGGTACCAGTCCAGCCGTCTGCCCGGCAAGCCCCTGGCCGACATTCTAGGCAAACCCATGATCTGGTGGGTATACCAGGCGGCAAAGCAGTGCAAAAAGCTGGACGACCTGGTGATTGCCACCGACGACGAGCGGATCATGGAGGTCTGCCGCCAATACGAGATGCCCGCGGTGATGACCCGGGCCGACCACGACACCCCCACCGCCCGCATCCATGAGGTGAGCTGCATGCTGAATGCGGACCTGTATCTGCAGATCATGGGCGACGAGCCCCTGATCGATGCCCGGGCCTTCGACCTGATCCTGCCGGACACCCTGCCCGAGGACCCCTACTATGTGGCGGGCGTGACCAACATCATGGACCATCCGGCGGATGTGATCGACTTCTCCAACCAGAAGGTGGCCTGCAATGCCCGCCGGGAGATCCTGCTGATCTCCCGCAGCCCCATCCCTTACCCGAAGGGAACGGCGGATTTTGAATACGAGAAGATCACCGGCATCCAGCTGTTCAGCAAAAAGGCGCTGGACTTCTATGCTGCCACTCCCAAGAGCGCGCTGGAAAAGGCAGAGGAAAACGACCTGATGCGCTTCATCGAAAACGGTCACACCGTGCATGCCGTGGTCTCGCCCTACAAAACCGTATCGGTGGACACCCCCAAGGACGTGGACATCGTGTGTGATATCCTGAAACAGCGCGGCAACTGATACTTGCCGGAAAGGAGCTGCTTTTATGCATACCCTCAAACTTCTGGACTGCACCCTGCGGGACGGTGGTTACATCAACGAATGGCGCTTCGGCTACGAGAACATCCGCGACATCGTGCGCAGCCTGGTGAAGGCGGGCACCGACATCGTGGAGGTGGGCTTTCTGCGCAACGTGGACTACGACCCGGACTGCACCCGCTGGAACACGGTGGCCGAGCTGAAGAAGATTCTGCCCGCCGACCGGAAAAACGTGATGTTCAGCGGCATGGCCCTGCACAACTTCTACGACATCGACAAGCTGGAGCCCTGGGACGGCACCGGCATCGACCTGATCCGGGTGACCTTCCACGACTACGACATCGAGGAGGGCCTGGCCTTCTGCAAAAAGGCCCAGGACAAGGGCTACAAGATCAGCTGCAACCCCATCAACATCATGGGCTACTCGGACGCGGGCGTGCTCTGGCTGGTGGAGCAGGTGAACAAGCTGCACCCCTACGCCTTCTCCATCGTGGACACCTTCGGCAGCATGCGCCAGCAGGACCTGGACCGCATCGTGAGCCTGGTGGACAACAACCTGGCCAAGGACATCACCCTGGGCCTGCACCTGCACGAGAACATGGCCCTCAGCTCCAGCCTGGCCCAGAGCTTTGTGAACAAGCACCTGAACCGGGATGTGATCGTGGACGCCAGCCTTCTGGGCATGGGCCGCACCCCCGGCAACCTGTGCATCGAGCTGATCGCCGATTACCTGAACCTGAACTTCGGCAAGCAGTACGACATCGACTGCATGCTGGACGCCATTCAGGATCAGATCATGCCCATCCGGGAAAAGGAGCCCTGGGGTTACTCCCCGCCCTATTTCCTGTCCGCCCGGTACAACCTGCATCGCAACTACGCCGAGCATCTGCTGGGCAAGGGCGATCTGTCCAACCGGGACATCAACCACATTCTGAGCCGCATTGCTCCCGAGAAGAAGACCGCCTTTGATGCCGCCTATGCGGACGAGCTGTATGCCCAGTACAAGGGCAGCGCGCTGGACGACGCGGCCGACCGGGCCAAGCTGGCCGAGCTGCTGGCCGGCCGGAAGATCCTGGCCCTGGCCCCCGGCCAGACGCTGGACACCCACCGGGAAGCCATTGAGGCCTACATTGCTGAGAACAACCCGGTCATCATCAGCGCCAACTTCGTGCCGGAGCACTACAAGGCGGACTTCGCCTTCTTCACCAACGGCAAGCGCTTCGAAAAGCTGGAAAGCTGCCCCTGCGCGGTGATCGCCACCAGCAACCTGCAGGGCGAGGCGGATTACCGGCTGGACTACAACAGCCTGGCCGGTGCCTTTGACAAGGGCGCCAACAGCCTGATCATGCTGCTGCACCTGCTGGCCGAGCTGGGCGTGGACGAGGCTGCCATTGCCGGTGCGGACGGCTACGGCCCCGCGGGCGACAACTACTGTGACCCCCGCATGAAGAATCATACCCTGCGGGGCGCGGATTACAACCACGCCATGGCCGAGGCCATCCGGGCCCAGGAGCTGCGCGTGCGCTTCGTGACCCCCAGCTATTACGAAAAGGAGTAACATGCCCATGCAGACCAAGCTGCTTGTGCTGGATGTGGACGGCACCCTCACCGACGGGGGGCTGTATCTGGATTCCACCGGCAACGAGACCAAGAAATTTTCCGTAAAGGACGGCGCGGGCCTTGTGATCGCCCGCACCGCCGGCATCAAGGTGATGATCCTCACCGGCCGGGAGAGCGAGCCGGTGCGCCGCCGTGCCGCCGAGCTGCACCTGGACTACTGCGTGCAGAACTGCAAAAAGAAGGCGGAGTACCTTGCCGCCTTCCTGGCCGAACAGGGCCTTGCCCGTGAGGAAGTGGCCTATGTGGGCGACGACTGGAACGACATGGCGGCCATGAAGCTGTGCGGCTTCGTGGCCTGCCCCGCCGACGCCGCCGCCGAGGTAAAGGCCATCGCCCATTACATCTGCCCCCAGAAGGGCGGCGAGGGCGCGGTGCGCGGTGCGGTGGAAAAGCTGCTGAAGGACGCTGGCCTGTTTGAGCAGACCGTGAACGCCGCCTTCGGCGCGGGGGTATGAGCCCATGTATGAAGCATTGAAGCAGGCGGTCTGGGCCGCCAATCTGGCCCTGCCCAAGGCAAACCTCTGCCTTGCCACCTGGGGCAACGCCAGCCAGGTGGACCG
>NZ_JAGHKE010000078.1:0-12144 GCF_017889395.1 Allofournierella sp.
GCAGCCATCAAGGAGCTGAACGCCCAGTACCGGGGCAAGGACATGCCCACCGACGTGCTCAGCTTTCCCCTGGGCGAGAACGGCGTGTACGACAAAAACGAGGACACCGGCGCCAGCCTGCTGGGCGACATCGTGATCTCGATGGAAAAGGCCATGGAGCAGGCGGAGCTCTACGGCCACGCGCTGCAGCGTGAGGTGGCTTTCCTGACCGTTCATTCCATGCTGCATCTGCTGGGCTACGACCATGAGGCCGGCGGCCTGGAGGCGGTGCGCATGCGGGAAAAGGAGGAGGCCGTGCTGATTCAGCTGGGCCTGCCCCGCACCGTTTCCTACACCACCGATGAAATCTGAGCTGCGCCGCTTTCTGCGGGGCTTTCGCTACGCAGCCAGCGGGGTATGGGCGGCCCTTCGCGCCGAGCGCAACCTGCGCTTTCATCTGTGCGCGGCGGTGTACGTGCTGCTGTTCAGCCGCTTTTATTCCTTCAGCCGGGCGGAGTATGCGCTTTTGTTTCTCTGCATCGGCGGCGTGATGAGCCTGGAGCTTGCGAACAGCGCGGTGGAACGGGCCGTGGACCGGCCGGATGCCGCCCACTGGGCCACCGCGGGCCTCGCCAAGGACATGGCGGCGGGAGCGGTTCTGGTGTTCAGCCTGGCCGCTGCTGCAGTGGGCCTTGTGCTGTTCTGGCAGCCCGCCGTGCTGGCAGGCATTCCGGGCTGGCTGGCGGACCATCCGCTGGCGCTGGCGCTGTTGGCGGTATCGCTGCCCTGCGCTGTGTGCTTTGTGCTGCAACCAAAAAAGAAAGGGTAACTGAACCGTGCAAACTTCTTCTGTATTCGTGGCCCTGGTGGGCCGTCCCAACGTGGGCAAATCCAGCCTGACCAACCGGCTGGTGGGCGAGAAGGTGGCCATTGTCACCTCCAAGCCCCAGACCACCCGTACCCGCATCACCGGCATCGTGACCCGCGGCCCGGTGCAGTATGTGCTGCTGGATACCCCCGGCGTGCACATTCCTCGCACCAAGCTGGGCGAGCGGATGAGCAAGGCCGCCAGCGATTCGGTGGCGGATGTGGACGTGAGCATGATGCTGTTTGAGCCCTACGGCGACTTCACCGAGGCCGAGCAGGCCATGCTCAAGGCGCTGAAGTCCAACGGCGGCCCCGCGCTGGCCGTCATCAACAAGACCGATACCCTGAAGAACGAGGCGGATCTGGAAATCCGCTGCCGCCAGCTGAGCGAGCTGGGCGTGTTCGATCAGGTGCTGTCCACCAGTGTGCGGGAGGACAAGGGCTGCGAGGAGCTGTTCGATGTGCTGGCCCGCTACGCGGTGGAGGGCCCCCACTTCTTCCCGGATGACGCCTACACCGATATGCCGGAAAAGGCGCTGGTGAGCGAGATCCTGCGGGAAAAGATGCTGTTGAACCTGCGGGACGAGATTCCCCACGGCATCGCCGTCACGGTGGAGCGCTTCAAGGAGCGGCCGGACAAAAACATCATCGACATTGACGTGAACATCTACTGTGAGCGCAAGAGCCACAAGGGCATGGTCATCGGCAAGGGCGGCCAGATGCTGAAAAAGATCGCCAGCCAGGCCCGGCTGGACTGCGAGGACTTCCTGGGCGCCAAGGTGAACCTGCAGTGCTGGGTCAAGGTGAAGGATGACTGGCGCGATTCCGACTTCCTGCTCAACGACTTCGGCTTCAAGCAGACCAACTGACCGGCCATGGCAGCGGGAATGCAGCTGGTGACCCCGGGCCTTGTGCTGCGGGAGGTAAAAATCGGCGAGGCGGACCGAATCCTCACGGTGCTCACACCGGAGCTGGGGGTCATTTCTGTGTCCGCCAAGGGCAGCCTGCGGCTGAAAAGCAAGCTCTTCAGCGCCTGCGGGCTTTTTTGTTATTCGGAATTTACCCTGTTCGCGGGCAAGAACATGTATCTGGCCAACGACGCACAGGTGAAAAAGGTGTTCTTCGGCCTGCATGAAAGCGTGGAGGCCATGGCGCTGGCCATGTATCTGGCTGAGCTGGCGCTTACCCTCTCGCCGGTGGGCGGGGAGGCCGAGGCGCTGCTGCGCCTCACCCTGAACAGCCTGTATCTGATCAGCGAGGGCAAAAAGCCCCTGCCTCAGATCAAGGCTGTGTTCGAGCTGCGCGCGGTATGCGAGGCCGGCTTCATGCCGGATCTGCTGTGCTGCCGCAGCTGCCAGAAATACGACGGCGGCGACTTCTATTTTGACGGGTCGGCCGGGCTGCTGCTGTGCGCCGACTGCGCGGCACGCCAGAATAAAACGCCCAACCTGGACCCCGCCGCCCTGCTGGCGCTGCGTCACATCGCTCTGGTGGAGGATAAAAAGATCTTCAGCTTTTCCATCCCGCCCAAGAGCATGGAGGCGCTGGGCCGGGTCACCGAGCGGTATGCCCTGCAGGTGCTGGACAAGCCCCTGAAAACCCTGGATTTTGTGCATACCATGCTCAGCTGACCGGTGCGCCTGTTTTTTTAAATAGTTATGAGGAGCGATCCATGGAAAAAAGTTATCTGAAAACGCTGGAGCTGGAAAAGATTTTGAATCGGGCAGCCCAGCTTGCGGTCTGCCCGGAGGCCCGCACCCTGCTTTTGGAGCAGGATGCCTTCGAGACCGTGGAAGAGGTGCGCTACGCCCTCTCCCAGACCGATGCCATCAACACCCTGCTGCTGAAAAACGGCAGCCCTCGCTTTGGTGGGGTACAGGGTGTGGACAAGGTGGTGAACCGGGCGCTGAAGGGCGGTATCCTCTCGATGGCGGAGCTGCTGGAGGTGGCCGGTGCACTGCGCAACTTCCAGAACCTGGTCAGCTGGTACCACATCACCGAGCACGACATGCTGCCGGTGGATGACCTGTTCTATGCCCTGACCCCCCAGCCCACTCTGGAAAAGAACATCTCCAGCGCAATTCTGTCGCCGGAGGAAATGGCGGACACCGCCAGCAACACCTTGTTTGAGATCCGGCGCAAGATCCGGGCAATGGAAAATTCCATCCGGGACAAGCTGGATGCCATCATCAAAAACAGCACCACCAATAAGTTTTTGCAGGACGCGGTGGTCTCGCTGCGTAACGGCCGCTTCGTGGTGCCGGTCAAGGCCGAGTACCGGGGCGAGGTGGGCGGCGTCATCCACGACGTATCCTCCAGCGGCTCCACCGTGTTCGTGGAGCCCACAGCGGTGGTGGAGGCCAACGCCAAGATCATGCAGCTGCGCAGCCAGGAGAAAAGCGAGATCGAGCGCATTCTGGCCGCCTTCACCGATCAGGTGGCCTCCATCGAGCCGGTGTTCAACTTCAGCTATCAGGCCATGCTGAACATTGACGTGCTGCTGGCCAAGGCCCGTCTGGCGCTGGAGCAGCAGGCCTACATGCCCCAGGTGGCGGACAGCATGTGGTTTGACCTGAAAAAGGCCCGCCACCCCCTGATCGACAAGGACAAGGTGGTTCCGGTGGATGTGGCCCTGGGCAAGGAGTACGACACTCTGGTCATCACCGGCCCCAACACCGGCGGTAAAACCGTAACCCTGAAAACCGCGGGTCTGCTGTGCGCCATGGCCCAGCACGGCCTGCTGATTCCGGCCCATGAGCAGAGCACCGTCTGCGTGTTCAGCGAGTATCTGGTGGACATCGGCGACGAGCAGAGCATCGAGCAGAGCCTGTCCACCTTCTCGGGCCACATGAAGAAGATCACCGGCATTCTGGACAATGCCTACAAAAATACTCTGGTCCTGCTGGACGAGCTGGGCGCGGGTACCGACCCCGCCGAGGGCGCGGCGCTGGCGGTGAGCATCATCGAGCAGCTGCGCATTCAGGGCGCCCTGATCATGGCCACCACCCACTACTCCGAGATGAAGGTCTTCGCGCTGGAGACCCCCGGTGTAATGAACGCCAGCTGTGAGTTCGACGTGGAGAGCCTGCGCCCCACCTACAAGCTGAGCGTGGGCGTGCCGGGCAAATCCAATGCCTTCCTGATCAGCGAGAAGCTGGGCGTGCCGCCCCGGGTGATCCAGCGGGCCCAGACACACCTGACCAACGACGACAAGCGGCTGGACAGCGTGCTGGCCCAGCTGGATGACCTGAAGCTGCAATTGAAGGCCAGCCAGGATGAGGTGGAAAAGGCCAAGACGGAAGCCGAGCACAAGCTGGAATCCGCCCGCAAGAAATACGACGCACTGGTCAAGCAGGGCGAGACCGAGCTGGAGGCTGCCCGTTTGAAGGCCCGGCAGATGGCCCAGCAGGTGCAGGACGAGGCCTACCGGCTCACCGATGAGCTGCGCAAGCTGCAAAAGGACGAAAAGACCAGCGCTGCCCAGCGCGCCGTCCGGGCCCGGGAGATCGCCCGCAAGGAAACCGAGAGCCTGTACGGTAAGACCGATGTGGTGCACAACGTGGTCAAGGAGTTCGTGCCCCTCAAGCAGGTGAAGGTGGGCCAGGAGGTGGTCATCGCCGACATCGAGCAGACTGCCACCGTAATGAGTTTGCCGGACCGGAACGGTCTGGTGGAGGTACGTGCAGGCATCCTGAAAACCAAGGTGCCGCTGAGCAACCTGAAAGCGCCGGACAAGCTGAAAAAGCCGGCGAACAACGGCAAACCCAAGCCCCAGCCCCGCAGCACCACCGTGCAGCGGGTGCAGCGCAAGGCCAGCATGGAGATCAACCTGCTGGGCATGACCGTGGAGGAGGCCCTGATGGAGACCGACCAGTTCATCGACCATGCGGTGATGAACGGCCAGACCATGGTGTACCTGATTCACGGCAAGGGCACCGGCGCGCTGCGCAAGGCCATCCACGCCCATCTGCGGGGCCACCGCAACGTGAAGAGCTTCCGTCTTGGCCAGTACGGCGAAGGCGAGGCCGGCGTGACCGTGGTGGAGCTGAAGTAAGCAAAAATAAATACAACAAACAAAAGCGCCGGGCGCTGCCTCCCTTTTGGGAAGGCTGCGCCCGGCGCTTTTGTTTGAAAAGACTCGGGACTAAAGGATAAGCGGGTGCGTAGCTTTAAGAAAATTATGAAGCTCGTTTTTGGGCATGGGTCTGGCCAGAAAAAAGCCCTGCATATAGTCGCAGCCCAAACGTTCCAGCATACTGTATTGCGCCATGCTTTCCACGCCTTCGCCTATCACGGTAAAACCGAGCTCATGGAGCGTAGGAATCAGATTCTTTACCAGTGACGTATAGGAGGGAGAATGGGGCAGTGGATGGATAAACGCTTTGTCCAGCTTGATCGTGGAAAAGGGAAGAACGGCCAGATAACGCAGGCTGGAATAACCGGAGCCGAAATCATCCAGACTGAAGCTGACTCCCAGTGCACGGATCTGCTCCATGCGGCAGGCTAGCTGTTCCACGGAAGCAGCCGCCACGCTTTCGGTCAATTCCAGCTCCAGACGCTCAGGCCGCACACCGGTATGGTGCAGAATCTGCTCCAGCATGCGAAGAAACTTCGGTCGATCCAGCTGAAGCGGTGAAAGGTTAACGTGCAGGGTGAGTGGAATTGCCTGCTCCTCCAGTTTGGTAAGCAAACAGCAGCCCTCCTCCAGCGCAAACTGCCCCAGCGCTGCAATGCGGTCAGTTTGTTCCGCCAAGGGGATAAAGTGTTCCGGTGAGACTGTTCCCAGAAGGGGATCATGCAGCCGGAGCAGTGCCTCGCAGCGGGAAAAACACCGGGCAGAAGCCTGCCAGATGGGCTGATAACAGAGGGAAAAACCGGCCTGAGCCGGTGGAAGCTGCAGCAGCCGCAACAAGCGGTCTCGTTTGCCAGTGGGAAGGGAATTGCCGCAGGGAGAAAGATTCATAGCGCTCAAATCCTCTTTTGCAGAATTAAACAGGTCTTTCAAAATTCACGGGAAAGGAAATCTGTTGTTTCGATTGTATCATATAACACATATAAAAATCAATGATTGTCATATATTTCTATCACTGTATTGGCCGGGCGTTTTCCGTTAGAATATACAAAAGAAGATTCAAAATGAGCTAAAGAAGGACGAACAATTGAACAAGAACATCGACCCGAGGGTACGGGATACGGCCGCGAGGTTACGTAAGATTCGGGAAATGAAGGGCCTTACACGGGAAAAATTCTGTGAGCCGTTGGGAGAAAACAGTGAATATTGGGGCCTGATTGAACGTGGGGAACAGGCCATCAGCCTTGTAAAGCTGTTGCAGGTATGTGAGGTCTATGGTATCCCCATTGAGAGTGTAATCCAGCTGAATTATGCAGAGGAAAATGACGAACAGCTGCGAATGAGGATCGGCGAGCTGTTGCAGCAGTGCCATGGCCGTCAACTGGAGGTCGTGAAAAAATTCATCCAGGACATTGCTCTGAGTCTATGAATAGACGGGGGCAGACAAAAATAAAAGAAAAAACCGGAGGAACCGCCTGTGAACTGCACCCCATTTGTTAGACAGTATGATATACTGAATAACAAATGGGGTGCAGTTCATGTTGCAGGGGTCCTCCGGTTTTGTTTTTGAGGCAAAAATCCTCTGTTCAGTTGCCGTCGGCTTCCCGAATCAGCAGCACCGATTCATAGGGACGCAGTTCCCAGTCGGCGGTGGGAGTGCTGTCGCCGTAGTTGGACAGCAGCACACGGTAGCCCTCCAGCGACACCGGGCAGTGCCAGTTGCAGGCAGCCCGGTAGAAGTTATTCACGCACAACAGGCTCTGGCCCTTGTATTCCCGCCGGTAGGCCAGCACCGAGGGGTGCTTCTGGTCCACCGGGGCAAAATCGCCGTAGGCAAACACATCGTATTCCTTACGCAAGCGGATCAGCGCCTTGTAGTAGGCAAAGATGGAATCCGGGTCCTCCACCTGGCTGGCGGCGTTGATGCGGCTGGTGTTGGGGTTCACACTGATCCAGGGTGTTCCGGTGGTGAAGCCGCCGTTTTCCCCGGCGGTCCACTGCATGGGGGTGCGGCTGTTATCCCGGGAGTGGATCTTGAGAATATTGTAAACGCTCTCCTCGGAAAGGCCCTTGTCCCGAAGAATCTGGAAATGATTCAGGCTTTCCACATCCCGGTACTGATCCAGCCGGGTGAAGCCCGCGTTGGTCATGCCCAGCTCCTCGCCCTGGTATACATAGGGGGTGCCCCGCAGGCCGTGGATCACACCCGCCAGCATCTTGGCGGATTCCTTCCAGTATTCGCCCTCGTCGCCGAAGCGGGAAACCACACGGGGCTGGTCGTGATTGCACCAGAACACCGCATTCCAGGCGTTGTGAGCGGCCATGCCCTCCTGCCAGGAGAAGAGCAGCTCTTTCAGGCGGCCAAAGTCCGCGGGAACGATCACCCATTTCTCGTTGCCCATGAAGTCCACCTTTAAATGGTGGAAGGAGAATACCATGGAAAGTTCGCCGCAGTCCGCACCGGCGTACCGGAAGCAGTTCTCCATGGAGGTGGAGGACATCTCGCCCACGGTTACGATTTCCGGGTCCTGGCCGAAGCTTTCCCGGTTCAGCTCCTGCAAAAATTCGTGGATACGGGGGCCGTCGGTGTAGAAGCGACGGCCGTCGCCCAGCTCGTCGTCGGCGTATTCGCCCTTGCTGATCAGGTTCACCACATCGAAGCGGAAGCCCTTCACGCCCTTGTCCATCCAGAAGCGGACGATCTGCTGCACCTCACAGCGCACGGCGGGGTTTTCCCAGTTCAGGTCCGCCTGGGTCTTGTCGAACAGGTGCAGGTAATACTTGCCCACCTGGGGCGCGTATTCCCAGGCGCTGCCGCCGAACTTGCTCTGCCAGTTGGTGGGGGCGCTTCCGTCCGGCCGGGCCGGGCGGAAGATGTAATAATCCTGATACACCGGGTCCCCGGCCAGAGCCTTCTGGAACCAGATATGCTCGGTGGAGGTGTGGTTGAACACCATGTCCAGCATCAGGCGAATGCCCCGGCGCTCGGCCTGCCGGGCCAGCTCCTCAAAGTCCTCCATGGTGCCGTAGCGAGGATCGATGGTCCGGTAGTCCGCCACGTCATAGCCGTTGTCGTTCTGGGGAGAAACGAAGAAGGGGGTCAGCCAGATGTAATCCACGCCCAACTCCTTCAGGTAATCCAGCTTGCTTGTCACGCCCCGCAGCTCGCCCAGGCCGTCGCCATTGGTGTCCAGAAAGGACTTGGGGTAAATTTGATACACAACACTTTTCTTGAAATCCTGCATAAAAAACGCCTCACTCAAAGCGGATGATGGGGGTGGTGCCGGCCTGTGCGTCCATGCCGGTCTCGAAGGAGAGGGTGCGTCCGGCGGTTTCCGGCACCACCACAGCGGTGATGGTGGGATGCCCGGCGGCGCGGATTTTCTCCAGATCGAAGGAGATGAGTTTGTCGCCGGTTTTCACCCGGTCGCCCACCTTCACGTGCAGCTCGAAGCCGTCACCCTTCATGGCCACAGTGTCCATGCCCACGTGGATCAGCATCTCCATGCCGTTGTCCAGGGTCAGGCCGCAGGCGTGCTTGCTGTCCTCAATCACAGAGGAAACGGTAGCGTCGGCGGGAGCCACCACGAAGTTGCCGGTGGGATCAATGCCCACGCCCTCACCCAGAATGCCCTGGGAAAAGACCTGGTCAGGAATCTCGCTCAGGGGAATCACCTTGCCGGAAAGGGGAGCCACCAGCAGGTCCTCCTGAGGGGTAGCCTCCGGTTCGGCAGCGGTTTCTGCGGCGGGAGTTGTGGCAAGGCCTCGGTCAGTGGCAGAGAGACGGCGGCTGCCCACAGCGATGGTCAGACCAAAGGGGATCACGATGGCAGCAGCCATTGCAATCAGGAAGCCCAGCCAGTATTGGGGCTTGATGGACAGGATGCCCGGCAGGCCACCCACGCCGATGGAGTAGGCCTCCACCTGGAAGCTGGTGGCGATCACTGCCGCCACCGAGGAGCCGATCATGCCGCATACCAGAGGAAAGCCGTTTTTCAGGTTGACGCCGAACAGGGCGGGCTCGGTCACGCCCAGATAGCAGGAGATGCAGGCGGGGATGTTTACCTGCTGGGCCCGCTCGTTCTTCTTCTGCAGCACCGACATGGCCAGCACGGCGGAGCCCTGCGCAATGTTGGAAAGGGCGATCATGGGCCACAGGATGGTGCCCTGATACAGATTGACCAGCTGGGAGTCGATGGCGTTGGTCATGTGGTGCAGGCCGGTCATAACGATCGGCGCGTAAATCAGGCCGAAGACCGCGGCGAACAGCCATTTGACCTGAGAAGTCAGGCCCATGTAAACCACGGCGGCGATGGCATCACCGATTTTCCAGCCGATGGGGCCCACGATGGTGTGAGCGATGACCACGGCGGGAACCAGCGAACAGAAGGGAACCACGATCATGCGGACCACTTCCGGGCAGTGCTTCTGCCAGAACCGCTCAAGATACACCAGCACGAAGCCTGACAGCATGGCCGAGATCACCTGACCCTGGTAGCCGATCATGGAGACCTGAGCAAAACCGAAATCCCAGACCGGAATCTCCGTGGCGGTGGCCACAGAGAAACCGTTCAGCAGCTGGGGAGAAACCAGGGTAAGGCCCAGCACGATGCCCAGGATCTGGGTGGTGCCCATCTTTTTGGTGATGGACCAGACAATGCCCACCGGCAGCATGTGGAACACCGCTTCGCCGATCAGCCACAGGAAGTTGTAAACGCCGGACCAGAACTGAGAGATGTCCGCCAGACTTTGGGTGCCGTCCGCGAAGAAGTTGATTTCGCCGATGATGTTGCGGAAGCCCAGGATCAAGCCGCCGCAGATCAGCGCCGGAATGATGGGGGCGAAGATTTCGCCCAGGGTGCCCACGATGCGCTGGGCCAGCGACTGGTTGCTGGCAGCCGCCGCCTTCACCGCGTCCTTGCTCACGCCCTCGATGCCGGCAAAGGCGGTGAACTGGTTGTAGAAATCCGCCACATCGTTGCCGATGATGACCTGGAACTGGCCCGCCTGTGTGAAGGTGCCCTTCACCGAGGGCAGTGCTTCGATCTTGTCGGTTTCGGCCTTGGCCGGGTCCACCAGAACAAAGCGCATCCGGGTCATGCAGTGGGACACCGCCCGAACGTTTTCCTTGCCGCCGATGTGCTGCAAAAGAGCTTTCATGTCGGCTTGATAATTCGCCATGGTGCGTTCCTCCTCAAAGTTTTTTTGTGTTGCCGGGCGTTTGTGTGCCCGTTATTTCTGCATGTTCAGAATAACACACTTGTTTAAACAAGTAAATAAGGCAAAAGGCCGAAGCTTCGGCCGGGTTTTTGGGCAGATACACGATTTATCAAAGGACGAATGGCAGCGGCTTGACGGGGCCCGGAATGGGCGATATAATATTATAATTCAAATGTTCAAACAAGTGAGGGAGACTATGCCGCGCCAGAAGTTTTTGCAGATCTATTCACAGCTCAAGCAGCGAATCGAATCCGGGGAATATCCGGTGGGCCAGCTGCTCCCCTCAGAAAATACCCTGATCGGAGAGTTTGACTGCTCCCGAAACACGGTGCGACGGGCCATCTCGGAGCTGGTGCGGGATGGTTATGTCCAGACTCGGCAGGGCTGGGGCGTCTGCAACATCTTCCAGCCCATCGAGCATTCCTCCTATACCATGGGCATGATCGAGTCCTTCCGGGAAACGGCCCGCCGTACCGGCCAGACCAGCACCACCCGGGTAGTAGCCTTTGACACCTGCATGGCAGACCAAGCCATCGCCGCCCAGACCGGCTTTCCGGTGGGGGAAGAGCTGTTTGCCTTGCAGCGTATCCATGATCTGGACGGCGTGGCCCGCATTCTGAACATCAGCTATCTGCGGCGCAGCTGCATGCCCGGCCTCACCCGTGAGATTGCCGAGGGTTCGTTGTACCGCTATCTGGAGGAGGAGCTGGGCATGTCCATCATCACCAGCAAGCGAACCTTCACGGTGGAGCTGGCCACCCCGCAGGATAAAAAATGGCTGGACCTGGGCGAATATAATTGCCTGGCAGTGGTGGCAAACCAGGTGTATAACAGCGAGGGCATCATGTTTGAGTATACCCAATCCCGGCATTATCCCGGCAGCTTCCGCTTTCAGGATAACGCGGTACGCCGCCCGGCGGAATCCTGACCATGACAAAATATCCCTGTCTCTGCGTTCACGCGCAGAGACAGGGATATTTTTATCTGAAAAAAGGCGGTGCCATTTCCGGCACCGCCTTTTGTGAAGCATTGCTTACTTGTTCTTGCTCTTGATGTACTCGTCAATGGCCTTGGCGGCATGCTTACCAGCGCCCATGGCCAGGATAACGGTGGCAGCGCCGGTCACGGCGTCACCGCCGGCGTACACGCCCTCTCGGCTGGTCAGACCGTCGTCGCCGTTGGTCACGATGCAGCCGTGGCGGTTGGTCTCCAGGCCGGGAGTGGTGGAGCGGATCAGCGGGTTCGGGCTGGTGCCGATGGACATGATCATGGTGTCCACATCCAGCACGAAGTTGCTGTCCTTCTTCTCCACGGGACGGCGGCGGCCGCTGTCATCAGGCTCGCCCAGCTCCATCTCCACGCATTCCATACCGGCTACGCAGCCGTTCTCGTCGCCCAGAACCCGCACGGGATTGGTGAGCAGCTTGAAGATGATGCCCTCTTCCTCGGCATGCTCCACCTCTTCCTTACGGGCGGGCAGCTCTTCCATGCCGCGGCGGTATACGATGTAAACGTTCTCAGCGCCCAGGCGCTTGGCGCTGCGGGCAGCATCCATAGCCACGTTGCCGCCGCCTACAACGGCCACGTTCTTGCTCTTCTTGATGGGGGTCTTGCTGCCCTCCTGGTAAGCCTTCATCAGGTTTACGCGGGTCAGGTACTCGTTGGCGGAGTAAACACCCTTCAAGCTCTCGCCGGGGATGCCCATGAAGCGGGGCAGACCTGCACCGGAAGCCACGTACACGGCCTCGTAGCCGTAGTCGCCCATCAGCTCGTCGATGGTCAGCACCTTACCGATGACCATGTTGGTCTCGATGTCCACGCCCATGGCCTGCAGACCCTCGATCTCCTTCTGCACGATGGCCTTGGGCAGACGGAACTCGGGGATGCCGTACACCAGCACGCCGCCCGCCAGATGCAGGGCTTCGTACACGGTGACCTTGTAGCCCAGCTTGGCCAGGTCGCCGGCAGCGGTCAGGCCGCTGGGGCCGGCGCCGATGATGGCCACC
>NZ_JAGHKE010000079.1:0-22046 GCF_017889395.1 Allofournierella sp.
GGTGCCGCCCATGCGCCAGCTGAAAAGCGTGCGCATCGTGGTGGCGGCGGCGGTCATCGTCAGCTGCCTGATCGCCTGGGTGCCGCTGCTGAAATTCATTTCCAGCGGCTTTGCCATTATCCTGAGCACGCTGGCGGCGGCCGCGCTGGGGGCCTGGCTGTTCCCGGTGGACCTGGCGGACGAGCAGCCCGCTGAGAATGAGGAGGCAAACGCATGAGTCTTTTCTGGTATTTGCTGGTCATGGCGGGTGTGACCTATCTCATCCGCATGCTGCCGCTGACGCTGCTGCAAAAGAAGATCCAGAACCGGCGGCTGCGGTCCTTTTTGTTCTATGTGCCCTACGCCTGCCTTGCGGCCATGACCTTCCCGGCCATCCTCTCGGCCACCGAAAGCCCGATCAGCGCCTTCGCGGCCCTGGTGGTGGCGGTAGCGGTGGGCTTCGCCGGGCGGGGCCTGGTCACGGTGGCCGCCTGCGCCTGCGTGACCGTCTTTGTGGTGGAGCGGCTGCTGGCGCTGCTGTGACTATTTTCAGGCAAAAAATAAAAACCGTGGAAGCCGGCTCCACGGTTTTTTCTTTTTAAAATATCACAGCAGCTTGGCCCACTCCTCGGCCTTGAAGCCGGGGAACACGCCCTTGTCGGTAACCAGGATCGGCCGCTTGACCAGCATGCCGTCGGTGGCCAGCAGATCAAAAATCTCCGCGTCGGTCATGGCGGGCAGCTTGTCCTTCAGGCCCATGGACTTATACAAAAGACCGCTGGTGTTCACGAACTTTTTCACCGCAAGGCCGCTTCTGGCCTGCCAGTCGGCCAGCTCGGCGGCGGTGGGGTTTTCCTCTTTAATGGGGCGGGCGGTGTAGGCCGCGCCCTGCTCGTCCAGCCACTTTTTCGCTTTCTGGCAGGTGGTGCATTTATCGTAGCATACAAAGGTAATCATGGTGTTTCTCCTTTTTCTCAAAACCGGGCTGCTCAGAACAAAAACTCTTCCTCCGGGGGCAGCTCCACCTCTTCGCCGAAGATGAACTTCTCCACCGCCAGGCCCACGCCATCGTGGTTGTTGTCGGCGGTGACCCAGGTGGCCGCCTGCTTGACCTGCGGCACCGCGTTGCCCATGGCGATGCCCACGCCCGCCAGCTTGATCATGGAGATATCGTTCCAGCCGTCGCCGCAGGCCATCAGGTTTTCCTCGGTCAGGCCCAGGATGGTGAGCAGCGCCCGCAGGCTCTGGGCCTTCTCGATGCCCAGGGGCATGATCTCCAGAAAATACGGCATGCTCTTGTAGATGGAAAGCTTGCCCGCGAACTTGCGCTGCATGTGCTCCTCCACGTGGGCGATCTGGTCCGGGTCCTTGCTCAGCAGGATCTTGTTCACATCGAAGTCGATAAAGCTGCCCAGATCCTCCACCTGGATCGCCGGAACCCGGCAGGTGAAGCACTCCAGCTGCACGAATTCATCCTCGGGGTGCTCGGTGATCACGCCCTCGCTGTTGTAGCTCATGGCAACCGCGCCCGCGGCCCGGGCCTCGTCGCACACCGGCTTCACCAGCTCAGGGGGAAAGACCTCCTGGGCCACCACCTTGCCGGTGGCGCAGTCCTGAATGCAGCCGCCGTTGTAGCTCAGGATGTAACCGCCCAGCTTCTCCAGCTCCAGCTCCTTGGCCAGATACTGCACGCCCACGGTGGGCCGGCCGCTGGCCAGCACGATGCGCACGCCCGCGGCGGCCGCCCGCTGCAGCGCGGCGCGGGTGCGGGGGGTGATCTCCTTTTTGGTATTGGTCAGGGTGCCGTCCAAATCCAGCGCCAGCACTTTGATGGTATCGTTCATGGCAGTTTCTCCTGTTGGTTAAGGCCCCCGCCGCCCGGGCAGCAGGGGCCGGGAAATGTCTCACTTTTCCCATTGTAGCGAAAAGCAGTGCGCTTGAAAAGCCTTTTTGCCGCAATTTCACGCCTTCTCGCTCCAAACTTTTGCCCGCCGGGGGCCGTTTTTCTGTGCCATCTGCCCGCACCGGGGGCAAGGAGCAAAATTTTTTTGCTTTGCCCCATTGACATTTAACATGTGTTCATCTATAATGAACACGCAATTGAATAACCGTTAATTATTTTTAAACTTTACAGGAGGGACCCCTTATGATCGATGTACAGGCAGCCATTGCAGCAAACCCCGCTCTGGGCCGGGTGGCCTGCGCCGAAGAGACGGTCTGGATCAACCCGCTCCATCTGCCCGTGGAAATGACCGACGGGCTGTGCCAGCTGGTGGTGCCGGACGCAGCCATCGACGATGCCGCGGCCCGGCTGGCCCGGTTTGCACCCTTCATCCGCCGCCGCTTTCCGGAGACCGAGCCCACCGGCGGGCTGATCGAATCGCCCCTGGAGGACATCCCCCGCATGCAGCAGGCGCTGGAGCGGGAATATCACTGCACCATCCCCGGCCGGCTGATGCTCAAGATGGACAGCCACCTGGCCATTGCCGGCTCGGTGAAGGCCCGGGGCGGCATCTACGAGGTGCTCAAGCACGCCGAGGACCTGGCCGTTGCCGCGGGAAAGCTCGCCCTCACCGACGATTACGCCAAGCTGGACAGCGAGGAGATGCGGGCCTTCTTCCGCCAGTACACGGTGCAGGTGGGCTCCACCGGCAACCTGGGCATGTCGATCGGCATTATGAGCGCGGCGCTGGGCTTCCGGGTGAAGGTGCACATGTCCGCCGAGGCCAAGCAGTGGAAGAAGGACCTGCTGCGCAGCCATGGCGTGGAGGTGCTGGAATACAGCGGCGACTATTCCAGGGCGGTGGCCGAGGGCCGGACCAACTCGGACAAGGACCCCATGAGCTATTTTGTGGACGATGAAAAATCCGTGGACCTGTTTCTGGGCTACGCGGTAGCGGCCCGCCGGCTGAAAAAGCAGCTGGACGACCGGGGCATTGTGGTGGACGCGGCCCATCCCCTGATCGTCTATCTGCCCACCGGTGTGGGCGGCGCGCCCGGCGGCATCACCTACGGCCTCAAGCGGCTGTTTAAAAATAATGTACACTGCTTTCTGGTGGAGCCCACCCAGTGCCCCTCGGTGCTGCTGGGCATGGCCACCAAGCAGTATGAGAAGGCCAATGTGCGCCACTTCGGGCTTTCCGGCAAAACCCATGCGGACGGCCTGGCCTGCGCTTCTCCCTCCAGCTTTGTGACCCGGGTACTGGGCAATCTGGTGAGCGGCGACTTCACGGTGGCGGACGCCAACCTTTACAACTACCTGCGCCTGCTGGATGCCAGCGAGGGCAAGCGGATCGAGCCCTCCAGCTGCGCGGCCTTCGCGGGCCCCCGTGGCCTGCTGACTTTGCCCGGCAGCCGGGATTACTGCGCTGCCCACGACCTGACCGAGCAGGTGCTCAACAACAGCGTACAGATCGCCTGGGCCACCGGCGGCCGTCTGGTGCCCGCCGAAATCTGGGAGCAATATCTGGCCACCGTGCTGGACTGAGCCGCTTTTCCCTCCGGCGGGTTTGTGGTATAATCAGTTCTGTTACCAACAGAACGGAGGGACGCTGGCATGGAGGAAGAACTGAAGATCGGGCGGAAGGTGCAGCAGTTCCGCAAGCAGAGCGGGCTGAGCCTGCGGGAGCTGGCCGCCCGGGTGGAGCTGAGCCCCTCGATGCTCAGCCAGATCGAGAACGGTGCGGTGAATCCCTCCATCAATACCTTAAAGAACATTGCCCAGGCGCTGCGGGTGCCCCTGTTCCGCTTTTTCAAGGAGGAGCCCCCCGCCGAGCGGCTGATCGTGCGCCGGGGCGAGAACCGGATCATCGGCCATCCTGGCGAGCAGGTGCTGTACAAGCTGCTCACTCCCACCGTGGACTGCGCCATTGAATTCTGCCTGATGGAGCTGCCTGCCCGCACTGCCTCCTCGGAGGCGGACCGGGAGCATACCGGCGAGGAGGTCACCTATGTGATCAGCGGTCAGGCGGAGCTGCATCTGCAGGGCAGCGTGTACCGGCTGACCGCCGGGGACTCGGTGCAGATCCCACCCTCCACGCCCCACCGGTGGGTGAACGATTCCGATGAGGAATTCCGGGCGGTGTTCGCCATCACCCCGCCCAGTTTTTAAAACAGCAAAGCCGCCCCTTGCGGAAAACGCAAGGGGCGGCTTTTTGTTTGCCCGGCGTAAATTATGTTCAAAGCTCGGTGACCGTCCGGTGCACGCCCTGGGGGGCATAGCACAGCAGGTCCCCGATTCCGATGTAGTCACACAGCAGGAACAGAATGGACAGCCACATCTCGGTGCCCATCAGGGTGGGGTTGTCCCGCAGCTGAAGGGTGAAGGAATAGCCCTTCTCCTCTTCCCAGTTGTCCAGAATCTTTTTCACCCATTGCAGCGCCCATTCCCGGCCCTCTTCATACCGGTGGTCCGTCTGCTTTTTGCACAGCCAGAGCGGATGGATCACATCCAGCACATTGCAGGCGGTGCCGTTTTTCCCGCCGAAATAACGTGGGTCCGCCACATGCTTCAGCACATAGTCGATGGTCTGTTCGGGATAGGGCAGCGGGCGGCCAAACTGGGCATAGGTGCCCCGGGTCAGGCGGTAAAATCCGTTCACCGTTTCCATGGCATTGGCGCTGCCCCACATTCCCGTCTGGGGGTTCGCGTGTTCATCCAGCCAGGCAAACAGGGTGTCCAGGTCTGCCCTTTGGCCGAAGTATTTCTGGTTCTGGTAGAAGGCCGTTCCCAGGCAGTCGATGCAGTGCCCCGCGTGCCAGGTCTGCGCGCTCCAGTCAAAGCCCTCCAGATATTCCCTCAGCCGCTGGCCGGTGTACTGCTCCGCCGCCCGGTAGGCATGGGGCAGATGTCCGCCCATGACCTCCATGGCGTAGCCCAGGCACAGTACCGGATATTCGATTTCCTCCTCCTGCATCCGGCCCATGGTCTGCAGCAGCGCCGCGGGCTCCATCAGGGGATTCGGCTTGCGGAACATGGCAAGCAGCTCCGCCGCGTCGCACCAGGCCCGCACCGGGGGCTGGTTGTCCGAGGTGTCCACATAGCCGCCGTTTACAATGTGGCTCTTCACCAGTGTTTCCAGCTGCCGGTCCACCTTTCTGCACAGCTGCGCCAGCGGCTCCCGGAAATATTCCCGGATGCGGTTCTTCAGCACCCGGGCCGGATTTCCGCCCACGATGCTATACTCCGGCACATCCTTTGTGACCACCGCGCCCGCGGCCACGATGCTGTGGGCTCCCACATGGATGCCGTCCAGCACAATGGCCTGGGCGCCGATCCACACGTCGTCCCCCACGGTGATGCCCTCGGCCGTCAGGCCCTGCCGGGTGATGGGAAGAAAAATATCCCCGTGGGCATGGTTTTCCGCGATCAGGTTCGCCCGGGGCGCAATGCGCACGTTGTCCCCCAGCTGGATCTCTCCCTGTAAGTAGGCCATGGGATTGATGGAGCAGTTGTCCCCCATGGTGACGGCCGCCTGGCGCAGCAGAGCGTCCGCGGCCACAATGCAGTCGTCGCCCGCCCGGAGGGTGGCGTTGCTGAACACCGCGTCCGGCGAAATATAGCAGTTTTCTCCAAATCGGCAGCCGGTTTGCTCCAGCTGCTGCTGCAGCTCCCGCTGCTCGGGGGTGTTTCGGTCCTCAATGGTCCAGGGAATATAGTCTTCGGCGCGCTTTGGCATGGGTCCCATCCTTTTCTTTTTTCCTGATTGTAGCACAGCACAGCGCAAAAGAAAAGCATACAAAAAAGCCGGTGTGGCTTATGCCACGCCGGCGAAAAAAGGGGGCTGCTGCAATGCAGCAGCCCCCGAATGCTTCCGAGGAAAAATTACTGCTTTACGCCGCCGATGAAGATGGTCTCGGGCTGCAGGGTCTCCTTGTTCAGGATCAGCACGTCGGCGCGCTTGCCGGTGGTGATGCTGCCCACCTCGTCGAACAGGCCCACGGCCTGGGCGGGGTTGATGGTGGCTGCCTTCAGCGCGGTCTCCAGAGGCACGCCGAACTTCACAGCGCGGCGGAAGCACTCGGCCAGGCAGGTGGCGCTGCCCGCGATGGTGCCGTCCTCCAAGGTGGCCTTGCCGTCATTCATGATGACCTTCTGGCCGCCCAGGCTGTACTCGCCGTTGGGCATACCGGCGGCGCGCATGCTGTCGCTGATCAGGCAGACGCGGTCGTTGCCGAACATGGCGAAGACGGCGCGCACCACAGAGGGATGCAGGTGGATGCCGTCGCTGATGATCTCCACATGGGCGGAATCATCGGCAGCCGCGCCCACAACGCCGGGAGCGCGGTGGGTGAAGGCGGGCATGGCGTTGAACAGATGGGTGGTGTGGGTCGCACCCGCGGCAAAGCCGGCCTTGGCCTCCTCGTAGGTGGCGCAGGTGTGGGCAATGGACACGGTGCACATCTTGCTGGCCTTGCGGATGAAGTACAGCGCGCCGGGCAGCTCGGGAGCCACATCCAGCAGACGGATGTTCTTGCCGGACTTCTCATACAGACGCTGGAACATGTTAAAATCCGGGTCCACGATGTACTTCTCGGCCTGAGCGCCCTTCTTCGCCTTGTTGAAGAAGGGGCCCTCCATGTTCACGCCGCGCAGCACAGCGCCCTCGCCGTCCTGATGGAAGCGGGGCTTCGCCGCCTCGAACACATTGGTGAGGATCTCCTCATCGAAGGCCATGGTGGTGCCCAGGAAGGTGGTAACGCCCTGGCTGCCCTCGTAGCGGCTGATCTTCACCACATCCTCGGTGGTGGCGTCGCAGAAGTCGCTGCCGGCGGCACCGTGGATGTGGATGTCCACAAAGCCGGGGGTCACGTACTTGCCGGTGGCGTCGATGACCTCATCGCCCTCCAGGGTACCGGCGGAGGCGATCTCCACAATGCGGTCGCCCTCCAGCTTGATGTCGGCCTGCATGAAGCGGCCCTGAGCGGTGAAAATATGACCATTCTTAATAATCATAGGAAATACTCTCCTTCCTGATCCATGCGCTGCGGCGCGATCCGGGGCGGCGCAAGCACTGCCCGCCCTGCTATGGCGTGGCAATGGCACGCCTGCTTTCTAGCCCCATTATAGCGCAGCCGTCAGGCCGGAACAATCGACAGCGGGCAAAATACGCGATTGTGCAAATTAAACAATAAAAACACCCAAAGAGGGGGGCAAACTGGTTTGTTTCCATGCAGTTGTAAAGCGCAAAAACTCCCCCGGACCACACAGGGTCCGGGGGAGTTTTCCAATGTTTTAAACGCCCAGCAGCTGGAGGGCCATGCCGGTCACGGCACCCGCGCCCCAGAGCAGGCCGATGATGAACAGGTTCTGCTTCCAGCTTTTGTTTGCCTTGCACAGCACCACCAGGCCCACGCCCGCGCCGCTGCACAGGCCCGCCACCGCCGCGCCGAAGCTGATGGAGCCGCCCAGATACAGCTGGGTGAGCAGCACGCTGGCCGCGCAGTTGGGCACCAGGCCGATGAGGGCCGCGAAGATGGGCTGCAAAACGCCCAGGTTCGCCAGAAAGGCGGTGAAGACCTCCTCGCCCACCAGCTCCATGGCCAGGCCGATCACGAAGCTGAAGCCCACGATGTACAGAAAGATCATAAAGGTGTGCCACAGCGCCGATACAAAAATGCTCTGGCGCTCGGCGTGATGCTCGTGGCAGTCCACCTCGTCGGCGTGGCCGGTGTAGCCGCCCCGCAGCGAGCGAGGCAGAAAACGCACCAGCAGCACATCCAGCACCAGACCCGCGATCAGAGCCACGCCGATCTTCACGGCGATGAGCAGCACCAGCCGGGGCCACTGGTCCGGCACGGCCAGCAGCATGGGAATGGCTTCGTCGCTGGTGGCCAGGAACACCGCCAGCAAAGTGCCCAGGCTGATCACCCGGCTGCCGTAGAAGTTGGCGGCCATGGCGGAAAAACCGCACTGGGGCACACAGCCCAGCACCGCGCCGGGCACAAAGCCCCAGTGACCGCCGCCCTCCAGAGCCTTTTCAATGCGGCTGCCGTGGAACCGCTCGATGTATTCGATCAGTAAATAAGCAAGATACAAAAAGGGCAGCATGGGAATGCTGTCGTGGACGGCATGCTCTGCAACATGCAGCAGTTCGTGCATCATAAAAGTAACCTCTCTCCTTCCCCATTGCGCCCGAAAACACACGTTACAGGACGCAGCATTGACTAGTATAGCCGCATTTTTTCCCCGGCACAATGCCCCCCCGCCCCATCCCGGGGCGCTTTTTGGCCGATTTTTGCGATTTTGTGCAACAAATCAAAGACCCGGCCCCGGTTTTGAGGCCGGGGCCGGGCGTTATGGTCATATGTTTTCGCGCAGCGGTGCTTACTCCTGCCACTCCCGGGCCTTTTCCAGCAGGGCCTCGCGGGTGTTTTCCACCCGGCCCTCCACCACCTCGTGGAGCAGCCAGTCCAGCATGTTGCTCATGCTGGGGCCGGGCTTGGCCAGCCCTGCGGTGAGCAGGTTGCCGCCGGTGATGGCCAGCTGATCGGTGGCGTAGCAGCCCGCGTTCTTAATGGTATCGGCCAGCGTCTGCTCAAAGGCCTTCAGGTTTTCGCCCTTGGCATGGTGAGAGGAAACATCCGCCCACCAGATGTGCACCAGGCTGTTCACCTGGCGGGGGCCCAGCAGGTTCAGCCAGCGGCGCACGCTCACCTCGCCGGTGGCGGGGCGGATGCCGTGGAAGCGGATCAGCTGGCAGATGGTCTCGCGGCTGTTCCGGTCCACCTTCAGCCGGCGCAGGATGCAGTCGGCCAGCTGGGCGCTCACCTCGGCGTGGCCCTCAAAAGTGCTGTCGCCCTCCTTCAGGGTCTCGCGGCACCAGGGCTTGCCGATGTCCCGCAGCAGCATGGCCCAGCGCACCTCGGGCAGGTCCGGCGCATAGGCCAGCGTGTCCGCCGCGTGCTGCCACAGGTTCTGTTCCTCACCGCCCCGCTTCTGGGTGAAGGTGAGGGCAGGCTCGATCTCCGGCATCACGTAGGCAAAGATCGCACCATTTTCCGCTGCCACCCGGTGGGCCGCCTTGCCGCAGAGCAGCTGGGTCATCTCCCGGGCCATCCGCTCGCCGCTCACCCAGCGCAGCATCTGCTTTTTCGCGTGGGCCGCGGCCAGCGTCTCTTCCTCAATGGCAAAGCCCAGCACCGAGGCAAACCGCAGCAGCCGCAGAATGCGCAGCGCATCCTCGCTGAAACGCTGTGCCGGGTCGCCCACGCAGCGCAGCACGCCGTTTTTCAGATCGCCCTGACCGCCGAAGGGGTCGATGACGGTGCCGTCCGGCCCCATGGCCATGGCGTTGATGGTGAAGTCCCGCCGGGCCAGGTCCTCCTCCAGACTGTTCACGAAGGTGACCTCCTCGGGGCGGCGGTGGTCCTCGTAGTCGCTTTCCGCCCGGTAGGTGGTGATCTCGTAGGTCTCGTTACCCGCCAGCACGGTCACGGTGCCGTGCTGGATGCCGGTCTCCAATACCTTATATGTACCGGCGAAGCACTCCTTCACCTGGTCCGGCCGGGCACTGGTGCACAGGTCCCAGTCCTTGGGGTCCTTGCCCAGCAGACTGTCGCGCACGCAGCCGCCCACCGCCCAGGCCTCGAAGCCCTGCTCGTTCAGCGCGCTGATCAGGCTGGCCGCCATGGCGGGCATCACCGGCAGCTCGATCTGCCGCTCCCAGGCCAGCCGCTCCACCAGGGCCACATCCGCCGGGCAGAAATTGTAGTCCTTCATCTCGGCGGGGGCCACCCAGCAGGCCTCCTCGTGCACCCGCACCTCCATCTCGCCGCCGGTGACTCGGCCGTTGAAGAAGGTAAAGTGAATGTCCTTATCCGGGTAGGAGTAATCCAGCGAGGCATAGGCGGGCCCCAGAGTGATGTCCAGGCCCAGCTCCTCCTTGCATTCCCGCACCGCGGCCTGCTCGGGGCTTTCGCCCTCCTCCACCTTGCCGCCGGGAAACTCCCACAAAAAGGCGCAGCTGCCGCCCTCGCCCCGCTTACAGATCAGGATCTTGCCCGCCTCGTCGGTCAGGATCACCGCTGCCACATGCATCATATCACATTACCTCCTTGTTGTTCCTCAAAGGCGCGCAGGCAGGCCGCAAAGCTGCCCACCGTATCGCCAAGGTCCACCCCGCAGCCCGCTTTCAGGCGGCTGGTGTCCATACTCAGCTCCGCACCCAGCAGCCCCAGGCACTCCAGCGCGGTGGCGTAGGTGTTCAGGGGGTTCTCCGCCCCCATGTTGTACACCCCGCCGGGCAGGGTGGCCATCTGCTCCATGGCCTCGATCACCGGCTGTACCCAGGTGATGCCCCGGTACTCCCGCACCGCCATGGAAAGGGGCATTTTGCCCGCAAGGCTGCGCCGCAGCGTGCCCCAGAAGCCGGTGCTGCTTTTCAGCCCCGGCCGGTCAAAATCATACATCCAGCTGGCCCGCAGGCAGACCGCCTCAGGGCAGGACTCCAGCACCCGCTGCTCGGCCTCCCACTTGTGGCGGCCGTACACGTTCACCGGGTCCAGGGGCGCGTCCTCGGGCAGGGGGCCCAGCTTCCGGGTGCCGTTGTATACCTGGTCCGAGCTGAAGAACACCAGCTTTGCCCCCAGCGCCGCGCATTCCTTCGCCAGCACCGCCGGGGCCTGCAGGTTCACCTCGAAGCTTTCCAGAGGATGGCTCTCGCAGTAGCCGGTATTGGAGAGCGCCGCGGTGTGGATGACCAGCTGGGGCGCGGCGGCCTGCAAAGCCGCGTGCAGCGCCTCGTGGTCGGTGAGCTCCAGCGTTTTGTGGTCCAGCGGGGTGATGTCCCACCGGTCCCGGTAATGGGCTGTGAGACGGCCGCCCACAAAGCCGCCTGCGCCGGTAATGACCACTCGTTTCATGACTGCCGCCTCCTTATTTCTGTAAGGCTGTTCCGATGCCGATGTCCGCCACTTCCACCCGGCCGCACTGTGCCGCCGCCAGCCGGTGGCAGGGTTTTGCCGCGTGGAAGGTCACGGTCAGGTCGGCCCGCACCGCGCCCTCGGCGGCAGTTCCGCTGTCCGCCTCCAGGCCGCTGGGCAGGTCCAGCGCCAGCACCCTGCCGGGCGCTTCGTTCATCCGCCGGGCCGCGGCCAGCCCCTCCGGGCGCAGGGTCCCGTGGAAGCCGGTGCCGTACACCCCGTCCAGAATGATGTCCGCGTTTTTCAGAAAGTCTGCCTGCTCCGGCTCGTCCAGCGCATCCGCCGCCAGCACCGGCAGGCCCACTTCGCGCGCAAGGCCGCAGTTGTAAATGGCGTCGGTGGTCACCGGCTCGCCCTCTACCAGATAAAGACGCACCGCAAGGCCCGCGTTTGCCAGATGCCGTGCAGCCACGAAGCCGTCGCCGCCGTTGTTTCCTTTGCCGCAGAACACCACGGCGCTCTTCGCCCCGGGCCAGGTGCGCAGAGCAAGCGCTGCCGCTGCCGCGCCCGCGTTCTCCATCATCTGCCGGTAGGAAAGGCCCGCCGCATCCGCCTGCTGCTCCAGCCGCTTCATCTCGGCCGCTGTTACTTCGCTCATCCCTCCGCCCTCCTCCTGCCGGGCTGCACCCCGGCAGCATTTTAACTGGTTAATACTACCATTATAACACAAAAGCTCCGGATGTTTTACCGATCCAGGGCGCTGATTTTGTTAATTTTTCACGAATTTTTCGTATGTTTTCTCCGTTTTCCGGCCCTTTTCGCTCCTGCAATGCCAAAACGGCCCCGGTCCAGAGGACCGGAGCCGTGTGATGTTATGCCGAAGGGCAGCCGCTTACCGCTCCTCGCGGAAGTAGTTGTTGCCCAGGAACGCCGGGATGTGCGCACCCTTGCTGCCCCGCATGCTGGTGATGATGAGCACCAGCGCGGTGATCAGGAAGGGCAGCATGTCGAAGAAGGCGTCGGGCAGGTTCACCATGAAGCCCACCTTGTAGTATTTCAGCACGCGCAGCGCGCCGAACACGAAGCTGCCCAGAATGGCCATGTGGGGCTTCCAGGCGGCGAAGATGACCAGCGCCACCGCGATCCAGCCCAGGCCGTTCACACTGTTGGAGATCCACACGCCGCCGTTGATGATCATGCCGCAGTAGGCGCCGCCGATGCCGCAGATGCCGCCGCCCAAGAGAATGTTGAAGTACTTCCACTTGGTCACCTGGATGGAGGCCGCGTCCGCCGCGCCGGGGTTCTCGCCGATGGCCTGCACGTTCAGGCCGGTCTTGGTGCGGTAGAGGTACCAGCCGCACACCGCCGCCACCACGATGCCCAGATAAACAAAGGGGTTGTAGCTGAACACCAGCTCGCCCACCACCGGCAGGTCGCTCAGCACCGGGATGTGGATGCTGCGCATCTGGGCGGTCACGTTCTCGGGCAGCTTCAGGGTGCCGCCCTCGGAGGTGCCGATCATGTACACGCCGATGAAGTTGGAGATGCCCACGCCGAAGATGGTCATGGTCAGACCCGCCACGTTCTGGTTGGCCATGAAGGTGATGGTGAGCACCGCATAAATGAGCGCGGCCAGCATGCCCGCCGCAAAGGCGCAGAGCAGCGCCACCAGGAAGTTATCGCTCAGGTAGCCGCCCATGAAGCCCGCGCAGGCGCCGATGGCCATCATGCCTTCCACGCCCAGGTTCAGATGACCCACCTTCTCGTTCAGAATTTCGCCCACGGTGCCGAACAGCAGCGGGGTGCCCGCGCCGATGGCGGCCACCAGGAATTTGATGAACAGATCCATTATTTGGCGCCCCCTTTCTTGCTGCGGCCCACAAAGGCGTACCGCACAAAGAACTCACTGCCCAGAATGAAGAAGAGAATGATGCCCTGCAGCACGTCCGCGCAGTCGGAGGAAAGGCCGTAGGTGGACTGCACCACGCTGGAGCCCTTTTCCAGAATGCTGAACAGCAGCGACACCACCAGGATCATGCCCGGATTCAGCTGGCACAGCCAGGCCACGATGATGGCGGTGAAGCCCACGCCGCCGGCCACGCCCATGGACAGGGTCATATCGCTGCCGGAAACCTGGCACACGCCCGCGATGCCCGCGATGGCGCCGGACAGGAACATGGTGCGCAGCACCACCTTTTTCACGTGGATGCCCGCATAGCGCGCGGTGTCCTGGCTTTCGCCCACCACGCTGATCTCGTAGCCCTGCTTGCTGCGCTTTAAGTAGATCCACACCAGCGCCACCAGCACCAGCATGATGATCCAGCCGAAGTGCACGCCCAGCACCTTGTCCATGCCGGCGTTCTTGTCAAAGCGGGCAATCTTGGAGAAGCCGTTGGCCTCCGGGTCGCGCCAGGGGCCCGCCTGCAGGTAGGACACCAGATGCAGCGCAATGTAGTTGAGCATCAGGGTGAGCAGGGTCTCGTTGGTGCCCCACTTCACCTTGAAGGCCGCGGCCAGCAGGCCCCACAGGCCACCGCCCAGCGCGCCCGCCACCAGCATGACCAGCAGCAGCACCCAGTGGTTCCAGTGGGGGAAGTTCAGAGCAAAGTAGCTGGCGAACACCGCGCCCATGATGAGCTGGCCCTCGCCGCCGATGTTCCAGAACTTCATTTTAAACGCCAGCGTCACGCCCAGTGCGCAGATGCACAGGGGGATGGCGAACTTCACGGTGGACTGAATGGCGATCTCGCTGCGGAATGCGCCCTCCAGAATGGTGCCGTACACGGCGATGGGGTTGTGGCCGATGGCCAGAATGAACAGGCCGCCCGCCACGATGCTCAGGGCCACCGCCAGCAGCCGAAAGCCGATCATCTGACGGCCGGTGCGCTCGGCATGCTTCACCACATGGAACAGCGGTTCTTTTGTTGTTTTCACGGTACCGGTCATGCCTCCTGCGCCTCCTTCTGCTTCTCTTCCTCGGTCATCTCGCCGGTCATCATCAGGCCGATCTGCTCCTTGGTTACGGTCTTGGCGTCCACCAGGCCGGTGATGCGGCCATGGCAGAGCACCAGAATCCGGTCGCACAGCTCCAGCAGCACGTCCAGGTCCTCGCCGATGAACATCACGGCCACGCCCTTCTCCTTCTGCTGGTTCAGCAGATCATAGATCACGTAGCTGGAGTTGATGTCCAGACCGCGCACCGGGTAGGCGGTGATCAGCAGATTCGGGCCCGATTCGATCTCGCGGCCCAGCAGAACCTTCTGCACGTTGCCGCCGCTCATCAGACGCACCGGGGTCTCGATGCCCGGGGTCACAATAGAGAGCTTTTCCACCAGCTTTTTGGCCAGAGCGCGGGCGGGGGCACGGTCCACGAAGGGGCCCTTGCCGCTGCGGTAGCTTTTCAGCAGCATGTTGTCGGTCATGCCCATGCTGGCCACCAGACCCATGCCCAGACGGTCCTCGGGCACAAAGCTCATGGAAATACCCAGGTCGATGATGGCCTCGGGGCTCTTGCCCAGAATGTTCTCTTTCTTATAAAGAACCGCGCCCTTTTTCGCGGGAATCAGGCCCGCGATGGCCTCGCACAGCTCCTTCTGGCCGCTGCCGGCCACACCGGCCACGCCCAGGATCTCGCCGGAGTGAATGTGGAAGCTCACATCGTCCAGACCCTTGCTGCCGTCGGGCTTGTTCACGGTCAGGTCCACCACCTTCAGGATGGTGTGCACGTCCTTGGGCTCGGGGCGGCGGATGGACAGGCTCACCGCGTGGCCCACCATCAGCTCGGTGAGCTTGGCGGCGTCCACACCGGCGGTGGCCACGCTGCCCACGCTCTTGCCCTTGCGCAGGATGGTCACCCGGTCGCTGATGGCCAGCACCTCGTTCAGCTTGTGGGTGATGATGATGATGGCGCAGCCCTTGGCCTTCATCTGCCGCAGGATGGCGAACAGCTTGTCGGTCTCCTGGGGGGTCAGCACGGCGGTGGGCTCGTCCAGAATCAGGATCTTCGCACCCCGGTACAGCACCTTCAGAATTTCAACGGTCTGCTTTTCCGAAACGCTCATCTCGTACACCGGCTTCTCCGGGTCGATCTCCAGGCCGTAGTTGGCGCACAGCTCCTTGACCTGGGCCTTCAGGGCCTTTTTGCCCGGCAGCTTGCCGGGGGTGCCCAGCACGATGTTCTCCATGGCGGTGAACACCTCCACCAGCTTGAAGTGCTGGTGGATCATGCCGATGCCCAGGTTCTGGGCGTCCACCGGGGAGCTGATGCTCACCGGCTGACCGGCCACAAAGATCTGGCCGTCGTCCGGATGGTAGATGCCGGAGATCATATTCATCAGGGTAGTTTTGCCGCTGCCGTTCTCGCCCAGCAGGGCCAGGATCTCGCCGTACTGTACGTCCAGCTCGATGCCGTCGTTGGCAACCACGCTGCCGAACCGCTTGGTGATGCCGCTGCAGCGGATGGCGCATTTCTGTTCGCCCATGAGGTTCCTCCTCCTTGCGTTTCTTGTTGTGTGCGGGGCCGCGGCCCCATATACCGGAAAAAAGGGCGGTCATCAGGACCGCCCTTTTCAGGGTTATGCGTTGGGTTTGGCGTTATGCCTGCTCGTGCACGTTCTCCACGTACCAGTTGCAGCTGCCGTAGTCGGCGCCCTCCAGAGTGTGGGTGTTGCCCTCGTTGTCCTTGATCTCGGTCTTGCCGTCGAATACATCCCACTCGCCGGAAACGATCTGGGCCTTCACCTCGTCGATCTTCTCGGCGGTGCCCTCAGCAATCAGGTCGGTGTTCAGGTCGGCCAGAGTAACCAGACCGTCGGCCATGTCGCCGAAGTAGTTGTCCACCTTCTCACCGGCAACCCAGGTGCCGTCGATCACGTTCTGCACGGCCTGGGTGTAGTAAACGCTCCAGTCCCACATTACGCTGGTCAGGGTAGCAGCAGGAGCATCCTTGCTCATGTCGCTGTTGTAGCCCACGCCCCAGACACCGTGCTCCTCAGCAGCCAGCTGGGGACCGGCGGTGTCGCAGTGCTGACCGATCACGTCGCAGCCGGAAGCGATCAGAGCCTCGGCGGCCTGCTTCTCGCCTTCGGGATCGAACCAGCTGTTGGTCACCTTCACGTAAACCTGAGCATCCGGGTTCACGCTGGCAACGCCCATAGCGAAGGCGTTGATGCCGCTGGTAACCTCGCCGTTGTCCTTGCCCATGGCGGCCACGTAGCCGATCTTGTCGGACTCGGTCTTCAGGCCGGCGGCGATGCCGCTCAGGTAACGGGCCTGGTAGATGCGGCCGAAGTAGTTGTTGAAGTTGGTGCCGTTGGACTTGTAGCCGGTGCCGTGGCTGAAGATGATGTCAGGATATTCCTCGGCCATGGCCTCACAGGTATCCATGTAGCCCCAGGAGGTGGCGAAGATGATGTTGCAGCCTTCCTCCACCAGCTCGGTCAGAGCGTTCTGCACAGCAGCAGCGTCGGTGTCGGACACGTTGATCTTCTCCACCAGCTGGTCCTCAGACAGGCCGATGTTCTTCATCATGCCCTGGATGCCCTGCTCATGGGTGTAGCTGTAGCCGGTGCCCTCAGCGGGGTCGGACAGATGCACAACGCCCACCTTGATGTCTTCCTTGGCGATGCCGGCGCCGGTGGTCTCGGCGGAAGCGGCGGTGCTGCCGGAGGCGGCGGTGGAAGCAGTGCTGCCGGAAGCGGTGCTGCCGCCGCAGGCGGCCAGGCTCAGGGCCATCACAGCGGCCAGCGCAAGGCTTAGAATCTTCTTCATGTGAAAAATCCCCCTTACATGGTTGTTCATTCGTTCCATTCCAAAAAAACGGTGCGAGCAGGCGGCCGGGCCGCCTGCTCCCGCAAGCTCGTTTTTTTGAGCACGATACCAATTGTAGCCGTTCTTTTTCACGATTTCAACACTTTTCCCCCTGCCGTTCGTATCTTCGGCAAGATACACGACGGCCCTTTCCATTTGCACGATCATTTTGTCTGTTAAGCCAATGTAAAAACCCCGCAAACCGGCCTGCCAAGCGGGTTCGCGGGGTTTTTAACAGCTTCAAAAGTATTACTTTTAACTTTCATTCTTGGACGTTTGTGCAAGCGCTTCCGGCGCGTCAAAGCGGCTCCTCTGACTGAGGGTAAAGGCGGTGCAGGCAAGGCCCGCGGCCAGCAAAGCCAGCTCGGTGAGCACCGACGCCACGGTGGTGTTCACCACATAGGACAGGCCCATCAGCACGAGGGAGACGCCGGCGTTGAACACGGTATGAGCCAGGATGGCCGCCAGATACAGCACCGGGCGGCGGCGCTTCACCGCCAGGAACACCAGGCAGGTGGCGAACACGTGGTACATCACCGCGCTCACCCGCTCCAGAATGCCCAGGTAGACCATAAGCGGGCTGGCCGCGGCCAGCTGCTGGGTGACGGCCTGCAAAAGGTCGTTGCCGAAGCCCAGAGAAGCAGCCAGCTGGGGGTCCCGGACCATCAGGCAGAACAGCAGGTTGTTCAGCTGACCCAGACCGATGAGCAGGATCACCTCGCAGAGGCCGTGGCCCAGACCGAAGCTGAGCATATCCTTGTAGGTGCGGTGTTTTTTCAAAAGCTTTGCCCCTACCAGCCGGGCGGTCTCCTCAAACAGACCGGCGGAAAGGCCGCCCACCAGGATCACATACACCACGGTATGGGCCGCAAAGGCCGCAAACCAGCTCTGGGTGCTGAGCACCTGCAGCAGCGGGATGCGCAGCAAAATCTGGCTGACAAAAAAGCTGGCAAAGCCCGCCAGCAGGGGCAGCGGATTCAGCTTCCGGGTGATGAGCAGCACCGCCAGCACCACCACCGGCAGGATCAGGGTGCACACCAGCGAAATCCCAACGGAAACGATCAAGGCATTGGAAATCATCGTCCCTCTCCTCCTCTCAGTCCACAAAGCGCACGGCGGTGCCGTAGGCGATGCACTCGGCGGCGCTCTGCATCACGCTGGAGGAGGCGTAGCGCAGGTTCAGTACCGCGTCCGCCCCCATGACCTCGGCCTCCTTCACCATGCGGCCGGTGGCGATCTGCCGGGCCTCGGCCAGCATCTCGGTGTAGTCGGCGATCTCGCCGCCCACCAGGCCCTTCATGGCGCTCATGAAGTCCTTGCCGAAGTTTTTGCTCTGCACCACATTGCCCTTCACCACGCCCAGCACCTCATAATTTCTGCCGGGAATGTGGTCAATAGTTACGATAATCATCGATCTCTCCTCCTTTGATCTCCTGAATGCGCTGCCGCAGTGCCAGCAGCGCCCCCACCAGAAACACCAGCGGGATGCTCAAAAGCAGCACCGCAATGCCCAGCGGCGCGGGCTCGGTGCTCAGCGCCCAGGCCAGAAAGGCCTCGGTCACCAGCATCAGAACCACGAAGATGCCCGCCGCAAGCCAGGCGCCCCGGAAGCGTTTTTTCTTGTCCCGTTCGTTCACATCCACAAAGCGCACCCCCGTTTCCTCCAGCCGGGCCATCTCGTCCAGCCGCTTTGCCGCGTCCAGCTCTGCCAGCAGGCCCGGCTCCTTTGCCAGCTCGGCACACAGCGCCTGGGCGGTGTCCAGGTTTTTGCGCCGGTTCTCCAGCGTTACCAGATGGCGGCGCATGCCCTGGGCCAGGGTCAGGCGACCCTCCAGCATCACGGCGATCTCGCTGAGCGGCACATCCAGCTTGCGCAGCAGCTTGATGCGCCGCAGCCGTTCCACATCCTCGTCGGTGTAGCTGCGGTAGCCGTTGCCCGCCTCCCGGCGTGGGCAGAGCAGGCCCTCCTTTTCATAAAAGCGGATGTTCTTCTGGCTCATTCCCACCAGAAGTTCCACCTGTTTGATCTGCATGGGCCTTCCCTCCCCCGCCGCGCCGAACAGCCCGGCTGTTTTGCGTGCGGCGCGCCTCCTTTGACCGGCGACGCGCTGCCTGCTTTTCTATAACATATACCCTCTACCGGGTGGAAGGTCAAGCATTTTTTGCCTTGGGCAACACCACACAATTCACGCCTGTCGGCTCAGGGGGCGTATCACGCCCAAAATTTCCGTGATATTTCCAAAAATGCGCGCGGGTCCACCAAGGATTGGCTGTGCTTTTTGGTTCTTATCCCATCTTTTGGGCGAAAAATTTTCCGGCGCGCTCCACTGCCCGGAATTGTGCGGTGCCGCCCTTGTTTTGCGCGATTTTTTGTTTTCCCCCACCGGAATCCTGCCGCCGACTGCACAAAAAAGCCGCGGCCGGGGTTTTGTCCCGGCCACGGCCTTGCATTTCATTCAGATCGAGCGGAAGGAAAATTATTCGCCCTCTGCGCTCTTCTTGCGATTGATTGCAAACACGATGGCCGCAATCACCACAATGGCAACCACTGCGCCGCCGATGGCCAGAGGCATCACGCTGCCGCTGGTGCCCTCACCGGGCAGGTTGGCCTGCGGGGTGCTCTCATCGGGGATCTCCACATCCTCACCGCCGGGGGTGTTGTCGCCGCCCGCCTGGGGAGTGTTATCCTCGGGGATGGTCACGGTATCGCCGCCTTCACCGGTGCCTGCGCCAGCGCCACCGGCTCCGCCGGCACCACCTGCGCCGCCGCCTGCTACCGCCGCGCCGCCCACAACGGTCTGATCCTCATACTGAATCACAGTACCGCCCGGAGTGGTCACGGTCTCGGTTACATTGTTTACGGCCGCGGTGTAGTAGAAGTTCACCACGTTCTGGTCCGCGTTGGCGGAGACGGTCAGCTGCTGGCTGGCTGCCTCGGCGGTGTAGTTCTCGATGTTGTTCAGCGCGTAGAAGGTCAGGCTCTGGCCCACGGGTGCAGAACCCTGCAGGCTGGGAGCCACCTCGGCGCCGGTCTCACGGTCCAGGTAATGCACGGTGAAGACCGCGTCCTCACTGCTGGCACGCAGGGTGTACTGGGCCACCGCGTTCACGTCGCCGCTGGCAGTGCCGCCGGTGTAGCCCTGGGCGGCATCGGTCACAAAGTAGCGGGTGGCGTCCTCGTTCATCACGATATCGGTCAGCTGGGGAGCGTTGGGCAGAGCCGCGCCCTCGTTCAGCCGCACAGCCACCGCGCCGGTGGCCTCGCTGGTCTTCACCTCGCCGTATTTTTCCAGCCCGGCGATGAAGGAATCGGTGAACGTACCGTGCTCACCAGGGCGGAAGGTCACCACATAGGTGGTGGCTTCGGTGGAGGAAGCATCATCTTCCGCCGCCAGGGCGGGCATCGCACAAACGCTTACCGCCAGGCACAGGCCCAGCAGCCCGGCCAACAGCTTATTTGTTCTGCGCATCGCTTGCTTCCTCCTTCTTTTTCTTCTTGGTCAGCACCAGCAGCACGATCGCCGCCAGCACGACCACCACAGCACACACCGCAATGATGTTGAAATCGCCGGTCTGAGCCGATACCACGATGGTGCGTACCTGGGTCACCACATTGGGGGCGCCCTGCACCGTCTCGGTGGTCACAACGGTCTTCACATCAGGCACATCGGCCGCCTGGAAGCGGAATTCAATCATGCCTTCCGCGCCCATGTAGCTCACATTGGTGGCGGTGGCGTCCGGGGTGATGCTCAGCACCACGTCCGCGGTCTGGCCCGGGTCCAGCGTGGCCACCAGCGGGTATTCCTCCAGCTGCTTGTTCAACTCTTCCAGACCGGTGGTGGTGTCGCCGCCCACCAGGGTGCCGGTGGCCTTGCCGGTGGCGGGGTCATAGCCGTACAGGGTATTGCCGCCGCAGGTCAGGCTTACAGTGTAGCCGGTATCCTTTGCATTGGAAGCGCCGATCAGGGTGCTCACAACGCTGGTATCCATGTAGAAGTAGGCGGCCTTGTCGCCGGTGTTCTCCAGCGTGATGGTGCCGGTGTAGGTCTTGCCCGGAATCATCTGGGTAAAGCCGCTCATCTGAGTGCTGCCCGAATAGGTCAGGTTGGTGCCGTCATAGACCACCTTGTCGGCACCGGCGGCAAAGCAGCCCAGCGCGAATACCGCGCTCAGAGCCAGCGAGAAAAGGCTCGCGATCAGTTTTTTCTTCATCTTCACTGCCTCCTCCCGCTTATTCGGTCACGCTGACCAGGTTGCCGCTGGCGTCCAACTGGGCCACAACGCCCCAGCTTGCCAGGATGCCACTGGCGTTCAGGTCGGCCGCATCCGCGCCCGCGAACTGTACGCCGTCCGCCACAGCCTCCAGATGTACGTTCATACCTGCATACTCGTTGGTCAGGCTTGCCGGGATGCCGATGATCTCCAGCAGCTCGCTGGTGCTCTGGCCCGCCGGTACCGGGTACTTGTAGTAGTACACCTCGGTCTCGCCCGAGTTGCCCTCGAACAGTTTCTCGGCCTTAATCCAGTCGGCGCTGTTCAGGCCCAGTTCAATGTTTGCGGCATCCAGATCGGTGGTTTTCCCGTCTGCATCCGCCCAGTATTTGGTCACGGTAACGCGGATGTAGGAATCCACGCTGCCGGTATTGTCTACTTTATAACCGTCTTTTACGTTGATCTTGTCTGCCGGCATCAGTGCCTTATCCGTCACCGTGAGGGCAACCGGATCGCTTTCGCCGCCAGTCCATTCAATATTCAGGGTGGCCGCCGTCAGAGGCGCCGTGACCGGGTTTTCCGCGCTCGCCTGGCCTGCCGCCAGGGAGCCGCCCACGACTGCGCCCATGACCATAACTGCTGCCAGACCCATCAGCAAAACTCTTTTCTTCACTTGGAACGCTCCCTTTTCTTTGTTTTGTCTGCAAGTGTCCATAGGATGATCGCCAGGGCAAAAATCGCCACACAGGCCGTGACGCCTGGCCCGGAATGGAGCATCTCCGACACTGTGCCCAGCACCGGGATGCATATGACCACTTTTCCGACCACACGCTCGTAGCTCACCGGATTCACATCCGGCAGGGCGTTTGCGTCACCCTTTGTGATCAGCTGCCGCGCCTGCGTGTCGTTTTCCACCACCCGGTGCGTTTCCACAAGGCCGGTGGCCTCGCTGAGCCGGAAGGTGATGATATCGCCCTGCTCGAGGGCCTGGGGGTCGCAGCGCTTCACATAGATCGCGCTGCCCACCGGCATTGCCGGTTCCATACTTTGGGTCAATACGTTGTAGATCTGATATCCGAATAATTTTGGTACGCTGAAAGGAAGGGCGACGGCCATTACCGCCAGCAGAAGTGCCGTGGCTACGGCACTCAGCGCCTTTGCTTTCATGGCCGCCGCCCCCTTTT
>NZ_JAGHKE010000080.1:0-11958 GCF_017889395.1 Allofournierella sp.
CCATCCGGGTCGCCATCTTGCTGCTATAGCTCAGTCGGTAGAGCGCATCCTTGGTAAGGATGAGGTCAGCAGTTCAAATCTGCTTAGCAGCTCCATGGTAGAGCCCTTTCGGAATTTGCCGAAAGGGCTCATTTTTTGCCTTGAGACAGAGTGCCTTCTGTCCCAAAAGCGGGACAGAAAAAAGTGTAAAAAAATCGAAAATACTTGTTGACAGGCGGCTCGTTTTTTGGTATAGTAATAAGGCACCCGGCGAACGGGGCAACAGAATAAAGGGGTATAGCTCAGCTGGTAGAGCAGCGGTCTCCAAAACCGCGTGCCGAGGGTTCGAATCCTTCTGCCCCTGCCAAAGGCCCGTGAATGCGAAAGCATTCACGGGTTTTTTGTTGTTTTGACTCGGAAGGTAATTCTGCGATGCGGGGCAATAATCATATATGAAACCGGTAAAAAATGATCCTGGAACGAAGTTCGTTGTTTGTGCAATTGATTTTACGGTAGGATATGGTACACTTAAGCTACACTGTTAAGCCCGGAAGAAAGGAAGCAATCCCGGCGAACCATTGCTGAAGGTGGCGGAGAATTTCCGCCCAAAGGAGAAATTGTATGTATGAATTAAGCATGTTGTTCCTGTATTTTATTATCTATGCCTTTCTGGGTTGGTGCGCTGAGGTTGCGGTCACCGCGGTGAAGCAGCGCCGGTTTGTGAACCGAGGCGTCATGAACGGTCCCATTGTTCCTCTTTACGGTCTGATGGCCACCCTGGCCGGCGTTTTTCTGGAACCGGGAGAAAATAATCTTTTTGTGTTTGTGCTGGGCTCTGTGGTCCTGTGTGCTGCCATCGAAGTGGTGGCCGGTGTCATTCTGGAGCGGCAGTTTGGCCGGCGCTGGTGGGATTATTCCGACCGGCCCATGAACCTGAAGGGCTATATCTGCCTGGAGAGTTCTCTGGTCAAGGGCATTCTGGTGGCTCTGGCCGTGCGCTTTTTGACCCCGGTGCTGCACTGGGGCCTGAGCTTCCTGCCTGCAATTGCATTGCAGATTCTGGCGCTGGTGCTGGCAGTTGTGCTGGCGGTGGACGGTTTGGTCATGGTCTATGGCGTGCATGCGGTGCGCCGCCGCTGGAAGATGAGCGGCCCCATTGCGGAATATCTGCAGCAGGCCAGCGAGACCATCGGCGATGGCGTGACCACCCGCACTCTGGGCTGGTATCACGGCTACCAGAAACGGCATCTGGCCAAGGCCTTCCCCAACCTGACCCGCTTGTCCGGTGAGGAGATGCGTCCCGCCTCCAATGTTTTTGCCGAGGGCATCGGCTTTTATAAGCTGTTCTGGCTGTTTTTGATCGGTGCCTTTGTGGGCGATCTGATCGAGACCGTTTTCGTGTGGGGCACCTCCGGCGTGCTGATGAGCCGCAGCAGTCTTCTGTATGGTCCGTTCAGCGTGGTCTGGGGCCTGGGTGCGGCGATCCTCACCGTGGTGCTGCGCGGCCTGATGGACAAGAGCGACCGTTACATTTTCGTAGGCGGCGCGCTGATGGGCGGCGTGTACGAGTATATGTGCAGCGTGGTCACCGAGAAGCTGTTCGGCAAGGTTTTCTGGGATTACAGCAAGATCCCCTTCAACCTGAACGGCCGTATCAACCTGCTGTACTGTGTGTTCTGGGGCATTGCCGCGGTGGTCTGGGTCAAGGAGGTCTACCCCCGCCTCTCGGCCCTGATCGAGAAGATCCCCATGAAGGTGGGCAAGGTGCTCACCTGGGTGCTGGTGGTTTTGCTGGCAGTGGATGTGGCTCTCTCCTGCATGGCGCTGGGCCGTATGGACCAGCGGGAAAAGGGCATTCCCGCTACCAACGCGGTGCAGCAGTTCCTGGATGAGCAGTATCCGGATGAATACCTCACCCAGCGGTATCAGAATATGAAGCTTGCGGGCTGATTGGCCCGAAACAGAAAAAACGCGCTCTGGTCTCCGGCCAGAGCGCGTTTTTTGTTCCGTTTACATAAGACTTTCCGGCGGGGTCAGATCCGCGGGGACCGGAGCATTTACCGTCAGGCTGGAGGGGGTGACGCGGCAGTCGTAGGTTAGAAGTGTGACGCCGGCCTCCACCGCCCGGCGCAGCGCATGGCCGAAGTCCGGGTGGGTGGCCCAGTTGGGGGAGAATTGCTTCATCCCCTCCATTTGAAGCAGAATCATCACATAGCAGCGCCAGCCCTGCCCGGCCAGAGCAGCCAGCTCCTCCACATGCTTGAGCCCCCGCAGGGTGGGTGCGTCCGGGAAGCGGGCAAAGCCGTTTTCCTCCAGGGTGCAGCCCTTTACCTCCATCAGAATCTTCTCCTCGCCCCGACGGGCAAAAAAGTCGAAGCGGGAAGCACCCAGCTTATACTCGGCGCGCAGCTCGTCCAGGGGACCGATGCCGCCTGCGGCCAGCCATTCCGCCACCGCCTGATTGGGGGCAGCGGAATCCATATTCACCAGAAGGCCGTCCTTGTCCACAGCGATCAGGTCGTAGGGCGTTTTGCGGGCGGGATTGTCGCCCGGCTGCAGGTAAACGGTACAGCCCGGGCGCAGCAGCTCGGCGCAGCGGCCGGTATTTTTTACGTGGACATTCAGAATCTGCCCCTCCAGCTCCACCCGGGCGATGAACCGGTTGGGGCGGCTGAGAAAGTGGGCGGGAACAACGGCGGAATATTGCATAGAAAGCGGCCTCCTGAAATGTGGCTGGCATTTTTTTCTGACGAATTTTGGCACAATTGTGAAGTATTCTTCGCAGGGGCGCAACCACTGGATTTTAACAGAATAATATGGTATAATCAGGCAAGAAACAAAGCAAAAGGCAAACGTGTCAGCTTTGGAGGAGAGAGGAACGTACGGCTGGCTTGGTTTGAGGTTTCAGGGCGATACCGCATCATTCCAGGTGGTGGAGCACGCCAGAAAATTTTTTGTGAGATGAACCAAAAAGCGCAGCCAAGCCTTGGTGGCTTGCGAGCATTTTTGGAAAATATTACGGAAAATTTTGGCGTGATACGCCGCCTGAGGCTTGGGCCGTGAATTGTGCGGTATTGCCTTAGATAAGGAAGGAGCAGCGAACATCATGAAAAAGACGGTTCAGACGGTAATCAGTCCCGATAAATTCTACACCATTGCAAGTGCAAATGGCAAGGTTGTTGAAGTAGCGGATTTCAACACTGAAAATGGCGCGGCCATTCAGCTGTGGGATTACGCGGGCGAAGAGTGGCAGCAGTGGTCCTTCGTGCGCGCCGGGGAAGGCGTGTATCGCATCTGCAACCGCTTCACCGGTAAGATGCTCGACCTGATCGCCGGCGGCGTGGTAGACGGCACCTGGCTGCACCAGTGGGAAGGAACCAGCGGCTCCAGCCAGCTGTGGGTTCTGGAGAACACTGGCGACGGCCGCGTGAAGATCAAGTCCAACCTGTCCGGCAAGTGCCTGGATGTGGTGGGCATGAGCCAGGACAACGGCGCCCGCCTGCAGATCTGGCAGGATGTGAACGGCGACAACCAGCTGTGGGTCGTGGAGGAAGTAAAGGCCAAGAGAGCCAGCCGCAAAAAGGCTGTGACCGCGGACGAAGCTGCTCCCGCTGAGGAAGCCAAGCCCGCTAAGAAGACCGCCGCCCGCAAGCCTGCGGCCAAGAAGACCGCTGCCAAAAAGACCGAGGAAGCAGAGGCCCCCAAGAAGCCCCGCGCTGCCCGTAAAAAGGCTGAGCCCGCCGCCGAGGCGCCCAAGGCCCTGAAGGCTGCCGAGGAGCAGAAGGCTTTGAAGGCCGCTGAAGAGCAGAAGGCCCTGAAAGCCGCCGAGGAGCAGAAAGCTCTGAAGGCTGCTGAAGAGCAGAAGGCCTTGAAGGCCGCTGAGGAAACCAAGGCCCTGAAGGCTGCCGAGGAACAGAAGGCTGCGGAAGCTGCGAAGCCGGTTGAGGCTCCGAAGCCCGCTCCCAAGCCGAACCTGAAAAAGGTGGGCAAGCGCCGCGCTGCCAAGTAATCTGAGCACGACAATTTAAATAGAACGCAGGGCGGTCCGCCTGCCCTGGAGAGAGATGTTCCGGTGATTTGCGTCGCCGGCGTCCCGCCCCAGGCAGGTGGGCTGCTTTTTATGTGCAGCGATGCAAACTGTGAAAATTTGCCGCGTCTGTGATTATGCTACAGTAACCGTGTGGCCGGTTTTGCTATACTGATACATATTCTTACCATGGGAGGACCATTCGCTTATGGGTTTTAATCTGGAAACCAGTGTTTCTGTGTTTACGGTATTCATACAGGGCCTGCTCAGTTTTTTCTCGCCCTGCGTACTGCCGCTGGTACCGCTTTATCTGGGTTATCTGGCGGGCGGCACGGCCAGTGCCCGTCTGACCGACAAGCAGCGCCGCCGCATTGCGCTGCGCAATACCATCTTCTTCATTCTGGGTGTAAGCTTTGCCTTTTTCATGCTGGGTCTGGGCTTCACGGCGCTGGGCAAGCTGCTCAGCGGAAACCGGGCTCTGGTAGCCCGGCTGGGTGGTATTCTGATCATCCTGCTGGGCCTGTATCAGGTGGGCTTTTTGCAGGTGGACGCTTTGCAGAAGGAACGCCGCCTGCCCTTTGATCTGAACCGGTTCAGCATGAACCCGCTCACCGCCCTGATCCTGGGCTTCACCTTCAGCTTTGCCTGGACACCCTGTGTGGGCCCGGCGCTCACCAGTGTGCTGGTTATGGCCGGTTCCTCCGCCTCCCGGACCCAGGGCTTCTTGCTCATCGGCGTGTATACCCTGGGCTTTGTGCTGCCTTTTCTGGCGGTGGGCCTGTTCACCAGCCAGGTGCTGTCCTTCTTCCGCCGCGATACCTCCTGGCTCAAGTACACCGCCAAGGCGGGCGGCGTGCTGCTGATCCTGATGGGTGTAATGATGTTCACCGGCTGGATGAACAGCTTCACCGGTTATCTGTCCGGCGTGGGCGGTTCCGGCACTGGAGCATCCTCGTCCCAGGCGGTAAGCAGCAGTCAGCCGGAGTCTCAGGCTGAAAGCCAGCCGCAGGCCAGCAGCGCCCCGGCGGAATCGGGCACTTCCAGCCAGCCGGAGAGTGCGGCCGGCAGCCCGGAGAAAGAGGAGTACCCGGTGGTTGCCGCGCCGGACTTCACTCTGGTGGACCAGTACGGCAATGAGCATACCCTTTCCGACTACAAGGGTAAGACCGTATTCCTGAACTTCTGGGCTACCTGGTGCGGTCCCTGTAAAAAGGAGATGCCGGATATCCAGCAGCTGTATCTGGACCACGGCGAAAACACCGGTGATGTGATCATTCTGGGCGTGGCTGCACCGAAGAGTGAGGACAACCCCTTCAATCAGGAGACCCTGGATGCGGACGGCATTGCAGACTTCCTGGAGGAGGGCGGCTACACCTATCCGGTGCTGATGGATACCACCGGCGATGTACTGATGAACTACGGCATCTCGGCTTTCCCCACCACCTTCATGATCGACAGCGAGGGCAACCTGTTTGGCTATCTGCAGGGCAGCATGACCCGCGAGATCATGGACAGCATCATCGACCAGACCGTGAGCGGCATTCGGGCAAACTGATCCCGCCATCGGCCGATTGATATTGGAAAAAGAAAGAGGCGTTTTCCCGCAAATGGGGAAAACGCCTCTTTTTTGAGAAAATACTTGACAAATGCAGATAAATTCATATAATTGATTTTGTCAGTGAAAATCAAACAGGAGGAAGACGGAACATGGAACAGACACTAGCGTTCTATATCAATCTTCTGCGGGGGGACTTCACCCAATTCTGCGCCCAGCGGCTCAAGGAGCTGGGGCTTTCTCAGGGGCTGCTTTACTTTTTGCTGTATGTGGGGCGGCATCCGGGCTGTTCAGCAGGGGAGCTGGCCTCGGTGATCGGGGCGGACAGCGGCCATACCACCCGCTCGGTGGAAAAGCTGGTGCAGCAGGGCTTCATGACTCGCACCCGTTCCCAGCAGGATAAACGGGCGGTGGTGCTGGAGCTGACCGAACAGGGCCGGGAGGCCTTTGTTCAGGCGGGCCGGTGGTTCTATCAGTGGGAAGCCCAGCGCACCCAGGGCATGAGCGAGGAAGAGGTGACGCAGCTGAAGGGGCTGCTGCAAAAAGCAATGGCCGGTATCCCCATGCCAAAATCCCCCATGGAATCGGCTCCGGGGCCGGTGCGAAAAGCAATCCGCAAGGAAACTTGTCAGGAATAAATCACCCATCACCGTCGCCAGGCTGGCGGCAATCTGCAACCATGCAGGAAAGGAAAAACTATGCGTTACTCCATTGTATATTCCAGCAACACCGGCAACACCCGCCAGCTGGCCGAGGCAATTGAACAGCAGCTGCCCACCGGGGATCTGCTCTATTGCGGCGCGCCGGACGCGGCAGCGCTGCAGGCGGATGTGCTGTTTGTGGGCTTCTGGACCGATAAAGGCAGCTGTGATGCAAAGGTGGCCGAACTGTTGAAGCAGACCGGGGGCAAGACCGTGTATCTGTTCGGCACCGCCGGGTTCGGCCAGAGCCAGCAGTATTTTGACCAAATTTTGGCCCGTGTGCGGGAAAACCTGCCCGCCGGTGCGGTGTATGGCGGCGGCTATATGTGCCAGGGCCGGATGCCTCAGGCGGTGCGCAGCCGCTACGAGGCCATGCAGGCCAAGGAGCCGGAGAATGCCCGCTACAAAATGCTCATCGAGAACTTCGATGAAGCGCTGGCCCACCCGGATACCAACGATCTGGAAGCCGCCGTTGCCTGGGCCAAAGGCAGCCTGGCGTAAGTATTTCCAAAAATAACAAAAGCACTGGAAACGGGCAGGGTATGCCGTTCCCAGTGCTTTTTTGTTGCAGAAAAAATCAGTCCACCGTCAGGTTGGGCCGGTCCTGGTCGCCGTCCGCTTTGAACAGCACGAACTGGTCCGGGTTATTGGTGAAGTAATAGTATTCGGTGTTCTCAAAGAGGGGAGGAGTGAGATAGTTGGGCAGGATATTCTCACTGTCCTCGCCCCGCTCGCAGAAGCCCGCCGCCGCAAACACTTCGGCGGGAATGCCCGCGCAGTAGCACTCGGCGTATTCCGCCCCGGCGGCATGGAGCAGGCCGTCAATGGCTTTGCCCAGCCGGGGAAGTGTTTCGTCCCGGCCGATGAAATCCACGATGCGCAGCACCTTGCCGCAGCCGCTGTCCACCACCCGGGCCACAAGGCAGGCCAGCGTTACGCCGTTCTCCCGGGCACAGTATACATCATATGTAAGATGAGGGAAGGCGAAATACCGACGGGTCAGGTACCACAGGTCCTTTTTGGGGGTGTGGGGCGTTTCGGGCAGACCCAGCTCGGCCAGCTGCTCCGGGCTGTTTACCCGTTCCAGCGTCAGGTCGCCGCCCACCGGCAGTACGGTGGGGTCCGTCACCCGGGCCAGGCTGTAACTTTCCTGACCGGAAAGCCGGTAGAAGTGGGGCACCCGGTCCGCGTGCCAGCCCAGGAACCGGTAAAAGGCCATGGTCTTGGGCCGGATGTTGTTGCAGGCCACCACCGAAGCACCGGTGAGTTCGGGCAGGGCGTTCATCAGGTCCAGCCCCACACCGTTGTGGCCCTTCTTCGCCACCCACACCGAGACCCAGATGTCCGGCGTGGGGGATTCGTTGGCCCGGATGTATCCGGCCACCGCCAGCAGCTGGCCGTTTTCCTCGGCCAGCGCGTATTGCAGCGCATCGCCGCTGCGGTAGTAAAAGTTGAAATATTCCGGCAGGTTCACCAGTGGCAGCTTCCAGTCGAAGTTTTCGTTGATGAAGCCGATCACCCGCCCGGTCTCCTCCGGCCGGGCAAGGCGCAGGGTCAGAGAATCGCTCATAAGGCGCTGCCTCCGGTGATGGGCAGGGTCACGCCGGTGATGAAGCCGGCCTCGTCGCTGAGCAGGAAGACCATGGCGGGCACCACGTCGCTGGGGCGGGCGTTGCGGCCCATGGGGTTGGCCTCGGCGCTGGCCTGCACGATCAGATCGCTGGTCTCAGCCAGGAATTTGGTTTCCATCATGCTGGGGGCCACGCAGTTCACGGTCACGCCGAAGCTGGCGTAGTCCGCGGCCAGGCTCTTGGCCAGGCCCGCCAGGGCGCTTTTGGCCATCACATAGGCGGCGGTGTTCTTGGGAGGCATGCCCAGCAGGTAGCTGGTGAGCATGAACAGCACCCGGCCCTTTTTGGCCTTGGCCATGCCGGGCACAAAGGCCTTGCACAGAGCAACGGCGCTGCGCACCTGCACCGACAGGTCCAGCTCAAAGCGCTCCTCGTCGAACTTCTTGAATTTGGTGTTTACCACCCGCAGGGCGGGCAGATGTACAAAATGGGTGGGAGCGGGGCAGTTCTTCTGCACGTCCTCGATGAAGGCGCACAGCGCTGCCTCGTTGGTCAGGTCCACATCATAGGTGCGGATGGCCCCGGGGTGCGCCTGGCACAGGTCAGCCAGACCCTTCAGATCGCCCGCGCCCTGGGCGATGAAGATGTCGCCCTCCTGATACAGCCGCTCGATCAGCGCGCAGCCCACATCGCTGGAAGCGCCGGTGATCAGATATACATTGCCCATAAAATCCTCCTTATTTTGCCACGCCCGCCTTGATGATGCCGCGGGTCACTTTTTTGCCGTCCTGATTGGTAATGGTCGCCTTGATGGTGATCTCGCCGAACACCTCGTTCACCTCGTCCACCTTGCCGGTGATGGTCAGGGTGTCGCCGATGAAGATGGGCTTGGCGAATTTGGATTCCACACTGTGCAGCAGGCAGTGTTCGCCGGGCAGGTAGACGCCCGCCAGGGTGGAAAAGAAGCTGGCGCCCAGCATGCCGTAGACCACCCGGCCGGGGAAGCCACGCCCGGCGGCGTATTCCTCGCTCATGTGGATGGGGCTGTTGTCGCCGGTGATGGCGTAAAAGGCATCCATCATTTCGGCGGTCACGGTTACGGTGAAGCTCTCGGTCATGCCGGGGGTGATGTCCGCCAGAGTGTAGCTGTTCATGGAAATATGTCCTCCTTTTAAAAAGGGCTCAAACAGAAAAGGGGCCGGGCCCGCAGCCCAGCCCCTTTTTCGGTCGTTTACGCGGTCAGACGCTCGATCAGATCCAGCAGGTCGCCCACGTTCTCCAGGCCGCGCACGTCGTCCAGCTTGAACTTCAGGCCGAACTTCTTCTCCATGGCGGTCAGCAGGTTGATCTGCTCCAGGCTGTCCCAATCCTCGATGTCGTCGGCGCAGGTCTCGCGGGTGATCACCAGCTCCTCGTCGTCGAAGTTGTCGCGGAAGATCTGCTGTACAGCGTCAAAAATGCTCTGCTTATCCATTTGAAAAACTCCTTTTTAAACGATCTCGATCTCCATCACACCGCACTGAGGCTCGTAGCCCGCGAAGCCGGTGAATTCGAAGGTCAGGTTGCCCTGGTCATCCTGGGCGGTTTGTTCAAAACCGATTGTAGCATAAAAATCGCGAACGAGCAAATTTTTTGCGGTGGGGTAGTAGTGGCCCACGATCTTTTCCACACCGGCAGCGGCGGCGCGGCGCACCAGCTCGTCGAACATGGCGTGCTCCAGACGGCGCTTGAAGGTGCGGCAGCTCATGATCCAAAGATCCATATCCAGCACGTTGCCTTGGATGTGACCGATCATGGCGGTGACCAGGCCGTTGTCGCCGAACTTGTCCACCAGGCGGCCATACAAAGTGATGTAAGCAGGATCGGCCATGATACCCTCCACCTCGGCAGCGGTGTAGCGGCGGGTGGTCAGGTTGAACTGGTTGGTCTTGTTGATCAGCTGGGTGATGCGCTCGGCGTGGGGGACGTCGAAGGCGCCGATCTCACAGTGCATCTCCAGGCTCTTCAGATAGTCGTTGTAATCGCCGAAGCTCTGCTCCAGCTGGGCCCGCTCCAGATTCTGCTTGTACATGCTGGCACGCTTTTTGTCGTCCGCCGAGAGGGTGGTCACCTCAAAGTAGCCGCTGCGGTCGATGGCTGCGATGTACTCCTCCGGTGCACCCAGCTCAGGTACGGTCACACCCGGCAGCTCCTGACGAACAATTTCCCGCTCGGCAGGGTTGTCATCCACGAACACGAAGCTTTCCGGCAGGATGTTGATCTCCTGGGCCATGGCCGCGATGTTCCGGCTCTTGGGCTCCCAGTTGGCCTTGAAGCAGAGGAAATCATCCCGCTTGAGCACGGTGTCCGCCCGCTCGAAGCCGGTCAGGGCGATCTTCTCCTCGTTCTTGCTGCACACGTTCAACAGGATGCCCAGCTTGGACAGTTCCTTTAAGTAGCTCTGGAACTCCGCGTAGGCCATGCCGGCGGGGGTCTCATTGCCCATCACGATGCCCTCGGGGCCGTCGTCGCCGATGATGCCGCCCCACAGGGTGTTGTCCAGATCCAGAGCCAGAGCCTTTTTGTTCTTGCCCAGCAGGCTCTTGATGATGTTGGCCACGCTCTGGCACAGGTAGGGGATGCAGTCAATGCTCACCGCGTACTTGTAGGCGTACCAGGCAGTCTGGCTGCTGAAGGCGTCCATGCCGTGCACCGCCTGCAGGTAGGCCAGGTCGTTCAGATAAAGGTTGGGGGTGGCCTCCGCCAGGGCAGCCAGCTTTTCGTTCAGCTGGCGCACAAAACGCACCCGGCCGTGGCAGTCCACACCCTCCCGGTTGCCCATCACCCGGTAGACCGGCAGATCAAAGTTGTTGGCAATGACCGGGCAGCCGAAGGCCAGCGCGGCCCGGATGGCCTGCTCGAAGCGGGTGTATTCCGCGTTCAGCTTCTCCTCCACCCGGGAGGGCTCGTCGGCGGAATCGGGCCAGAGCTTGATGTTGCGCACGCTGGTGTGGATGTAGATCACATCCGGTGCAAAGGCCTTCAGCGAGCCGTCGTCAAAGACCAGATTTTCATAGAACAGCGCGTAAGCGCCCTCGTGGAAGGTGGGCTTGATGCCGTTTTCCAGCAAAAACAGCTCCAGAATATTTTTGATCTCACCAATGGTGCTGCCGCTCATAATGGCGACCTTTTTTTCAATCAGACCCTGCTTTTCCAGCAGCTGGCGCTTGAGGCTGCGCTTTTTTTGCAGCAGATAGGCCGGGTCCAGGGGATAATCAAAACAGTTCACGGCAAATTCCTCCTCGCAGAAGTCATGACCCGCCGGAAGGGGGCGGCCAAAGCCGCGGGCGCAAGCAGGGCCCGTCACGTACAGTCACATACAGCTTGATTATACTATAAACCCCGGCGACGCGCAACGCGTCACAACCCAAAATCCTCCAAAAGCCGCTGCAGCTGCTCCTGGCTTTCCAGTGGGATGCCCGCCTGCAGGCTCAGCACATCCTGTTCAGGCAAAAGATGTGTGTAAACATCATACACCTCCACCGGCTGGTCCTCTTCGCCAGACTCACCGGAGGCGAACAGGGCCAGTTTGCCGTGCCAGTCCCGCAGGGTATAGCCGCTGGAGGGGGATTCCTTTTCAAACGGGCGCAGAGCAAATACGGCCACGCTCGCCGCAAGGCCCAGCGCACAGAGCAGAGCCAGAAGATAGATCCATACTTTCGGCATAGTGATTCACCTCTTTGAAAACAGTATGGCCCGGGCAGGCGGGTTTCAAACGGACAGATGTGAAATTCCGTTTTTGCTGTACTTGCGGCAGGCACTTGTGGTATAATATCAAAATAGGCAGAGCAGCGCCTGAATGTGAAAAACTTTTTATAAAGCATTCGGGCCTGTTTGGCTGTGCCGGCAAGGCGGCTTTGGCCGTGTTCCGGCGGGGCTGCCCGGGGCGAATGGGCCCTGCGGCGATGTCCCACACATTTTTTCATCGAATTATTTCCGCAAAGGAGGCGGTCCCCATCGAAAACAACGAACACCGCAATATCCGGCGCCCGCAGAACAGCCAGAGTGGCCAGAGCGCGCCCCGCCGGGTAAACCGCACGCCCGGTGCGGGCACGCAGCGCACGGTCAACCGCAGCGCGGCGGCCG
>NZ_JAGHKE010000081.1:0-11718 GCF_017889395.1 Allofournierella sp.
GGCATCACCGATACCGACATGATGCGCGCGGTGCCGGAACACATCATCAAGGCCCTGTGCACCCAGATTCCGCTGGGCCGCATCGGCAAGCCGGAAGAGGTGGCCAATGCTTTCGTGTTCCTGGCCAGCGAGATGGCCAGCTACATCACCGGCGTGGTGCTCAGTGTGGACGGTCTGGCCCGCACCTGACCCGGTTTTACAGCACAGAAAAAACGGAGGGAAGTCGCCGGGGCTTCCCTCCGTTTTGCATTTCATGGTATAATTGTGGGAAATAAAGCGGAAAGCGAGGATATCGCCATGGATCAGATCGAATACACCAACAGCCTCTCGCTGCGCCGTCAGGCCTGGAAGCTGCTGCTGCGGCGCACCCTGCTCAGCCCGCTGGGGATTGCGGCCGTTCTGGGGCCGCTGTTTCTGGCGGTGCTGGGTATCCATGAACTGTGGCTGACCTACTGGGGCTTTTACTACATGGGCATGGATTTTTCCTGGTATGGCTGGCAGACGCTGGCCTATATGCTGCTGTTTCTGGGCACCGCGGGCTGGATGGTCTGGCGTATCGTGGCGGGCAACCGCAGGGCATACCGGCGGTTTCTGGACCAGCCGGAGGAACCTCGCTGCCTGGTATTCAGCCAGCATATCCTTCGCATCTACCGGCTCGACGGCCTGCAGCTGCTGGCCGTTCACTGGAATCCGAGCATCCGGGTGGTACAGAGCCGCGATCTGGTAATGCTGTGCGCAGGGCGCAGCTGTCTGGCGGCCATTTCCGCCCGGGAGCTGGAGGCCCAGGGCGGTCTGGCGCAGCTGCAGCACACCGTGAACGAGCGGGTGCGTCAGGCCCAGCCGCTGGACGAGACCCTCTGGCGGTCGCTCATCACACCCCGGCCGAATCTGGTCTGGGGCGCCAGCTATTCCATTGCCGATGCCTGGAACCGCCGGTTGCGTCTGCGTCTGGCGCTGGGCGGCGCAGCGGCACTGTTCATCATCCTTCTGCTGATGCCCGGCGGGCTTTTGGTCAAGGGAATTGCCGCGGCGGCGGTGGTGGGTCTGGTGGCCGCTCAGACCAATCCCCGGCGGCGGGAAAAAGCCACCATCCAGCAGGGCGGACCCTCCGGCCTGACCCGCATGCCCGCCCGATTTGAACTGTATGAGGACGGCATTCAGCTTGCCCGGGGCGAGGAGGGCAGCTTCTGGAGCTGGGAGCGAATCGACGAAGTGAGAGAGAAGCGGGGCACGCTGGTGCTGAAAAGGGACGGCGGAGTCATCACGCTGCTGCCACCCCAGGCCTTTGCCGATGAGGCGGAGCGCCGGCGGGTGCGGGACTTCATCCGGGCCCGGCTTGCCCGACCGGAATAAGAGAAGCGGTCAGGCGATCTCCTCATGCTCCGGCATGGAAAGGGTGAGCCGCCGCATGGTGATGAAGAAAGCAATGACCAGCGGCACCGCGCTGCCGCTCCAGGCCATGGGGTTGGCCAGACAGGCACCGGTGAAGCCGAAGGGGCCCACCAGGCAGACCGCGCAGACGCCGCGCATCACCAGCTCCATGATTCCGGCGAAGGTGGGCACAAAGCTCTGGCCCAGCCCCTGCAGGGAGTAGCGGAAGATGAACAGCAGTGCCAGCACCCACATGGAGAAGGCGACCACGCACAGATAAATATAGGAAAGGCCGGTCACCTGGGCGTCGCGGCCCACAAACAGGATGGCCAGCTGGCGGCCGAAGACCAGGAACACCACACCCATAAAGACGGACCAGCTCAGCGCCATGGCGCTGCACTGCAGCACACCGGTGCGGATGCGGTGCAGCTTGCCCGCGCCGTAGTTCTGAGCCACGAAGGTGCCCATGGCAAGGCCGAAGCTGCACAGAGGCAGGGTGCCCAGGGATTCCAGCTTGTTGGCGGCGGTGAAGGCGGCCACCGCGGTGCTGCCCAGACTGTTCAGGGCGTATTGCAGCATCAGTGAGCCGATGGCAATGATGCTGCTCTGGAAGCCCATGGGCAGACCCATCTGCAGATGCCGCAGCACCTCCCGGCGGCTGAGCTTCCAGTCGGACCGGTGCAGCCGCAGAGCGGGGAAGGCCTTGTGGATGTAGACCACGCAGGCGGCACCGGCCAGCAGCTGGGCGATCACGGTGGCCACGCCCGCGCCCATTACCCCCAGCGGGGTGTAAAGGATGAGCAGCACATCCAGCAGGATGTTGAGTACGCAGCCCCCCACCAGAAAGGAAAGCGGGGTTTTACTGTCGCCCAGCGCGCGCAGCACGTTGGACACCACGTTGAACAGCATGGTGGTCGGAATGCCCGCGAAGATCACAATCAGGTAGCGGGTGGCATCCTCTAAAATTTCCGGTGGGGTCTGCAGCAGGACCAGAAGCTGGCGGGTGCCTGCCATGCTGGCCGCCATGAGCACCAGGCTGATCACGCCGCCCAGCACCAGACTGGCCGCATAGCTCTGGCGCACGCCGTCCATTTCTCCCGCGCCGAAGCGCTGGGCGGTGAGGATGGAAAAACCGGCGGACAGGCCCTGGGCAAAGCCGATGATCAGAAAGGTCAGGCTGCCGGTGCAGCCCACCGCGGCCAGGGCATTCACGCCCAGCATCCGCCCCACGATGAAGGCGTCGGCCATGTTGTAGACCTGCTGGAACAGGTTGCCGATGAACAGCGGCAGTGCGAACAGCAAAATCAGTTTTGCCGGGGAACCGGCGGTCATGGATTTGGTCATAACAATTCTCTCCATTTGGGTGCGTTGCAAAAATCAGATCCAGAGTGTTGTGCGAAAACATAACGCCACCTATCATACCGCAGCGGCGGCAAAAGTCAATGCAACTTTTTGAGGATTTTCGACTGGTTTTCAAAATTAGGGCATACTGCACAATTCCAGGTGATGGAGCGCACCGGAAAATTTTTTGTGAGATGAACCAAAAAGCGCAGGCAATCCTTGGTGGATTGGCGAGCATTTTTGGAAAATATCACGAAAAATTTTGGTGCGATACGCCGCCTGAGCCGCTAGGCGCGAATTGTGCGGTGTTGCCTTGGAAAAGAGCACAAAAATGCCCGCTCACAAGCCATGTGGGCGGGCATTTTGCCACTTGAAAAGGAGAACGAAGCGGAACGATCAGCCGGGGTATTCCGCAAGGCTGGTGCCGGGAAAATACCAGCTTAAAATCTGCTGGCAGCTCTGACCCTGGGCGGCCATGGCCTGGGCACCGCACTGGCTCAGGCCCACTCCGTGGCCGTAGCCCAGTGTGGTCACATCGAAACCATCCTCGGTGCGCTGAATGGTAAAGCAGCTGCTACGCAGCGAAAGGGCGGTGCGCAGCTGGGTGCCCTTCACAAAGGCCCCGCCCACCTGGATGGTGTCCACGTATCCGGCGGGGGTAAGGCTTGTCTCGCCAAACCAGCCGTCCGCGCTGCCGCTCAGGTCCAGGCCGGAAAACTGGGTGGCCAGCATGTCGTACATCTGCTGGGTGGTGTAGCTCACCGTTTCCTCGTAGCCCTCGGCCAGCTTGTCCAGCGGGGAGTCCACGCCCTGCAGATAAGGCAGCGCCTCGTTCCACACCAGCTGGCTTGCCTCGGTGCGTCCGTTGCTGATGGCGTGGTAGCAGGCGGCGGCGGGTGCGCCCTCGTACAAAAGCACCGTGTGCACCAGCGGCTCCAGCAGGGTTTTCAGCCGCTGGTAGTTGGCCTCGTAGTCCTCGCCCCAGTAGCTTTGCAGCACTTCGGTGGTCATGCAGCCCTGGCGGCGGGCCGGGTCCACCGAGAACCAGGCCCCGCCCAGCGCCTCGGTGTCCGCGTGGTCCCGCTGATACAGCGCGTAGCTGTGGGCGGCGATGCCCTGAGCCTTCAGCGCCTCGTCCGGCCAGGTGATGGGCATCTCGCTGGCCACCGCCCCGATCATGTACTCCAGCACCGGTATCTCCAGAACCTGGCCGGTGGAGGCATTCTGTACCCGGATCACATCCTCTGCCGGGGCAGGGGTCTCGGCGGGCGGAGCGCTGGGGAGCGGTGTGGTGCTTTCGGGGGAGGAGACAGCGGGCGCAGGCTGGACCTCGGCGGCGTTCTGCCCCAAAGAGGAGGATGCCCCAGCCTGCCCGGCGGCCTGGGGCAGAAGGCTCACCAGCGGCAGGCAGAAGGTAAGCAGGCAGAACAGCAGGATGGGCAGGATACTTCGTTTCATGGCATTGGACCTCCTTGGCGGCGCGGCGGCAGTTTCCGCACTTGCTTTTTCGTTGTAAAGTGTGTAAGATTAAACATAAACCACCGGTGGGAACGGGTGGTTTTCAGAATAACGGCCCCGGGGCGCAAAGCGCGCCGAAGCAGGCCGTTTGACAAATTCGGATCAGAGGGGGAAGGGGGCCATGGCCCAGCAGTCTTCCGGTATGGAATTTTTATGCCGGGAATATTTGAAAAATAACTACATCGACCCGGAGACCAGTGAGCGTCTGGGGGTCAAGCGGGGCCTGCGCAACCCGGACGGTACCGGTGTGCTGGCGGGCCTGACCAACATCTGTGATGTTGTGGGCTACGAAAAGGGCCCGGCGGGCGAGGTCATCCCCGCTCCGGGTCGGCTGATCTACCGGGGCGTGGATCTGAACGAGCTGGTGCGGGAGGCCTACGAGCACGACCGTTTTATCTTTGAGGAGGTCAGCTGGCTGCTTTTGTTCGGCAGCCTGCCCAAAAAGAGCGAGCTGGAAAAATTCCAGCAGATCATCGCCGAGCACCACAACCTGCCCGATCACTTCATCGAGAACGTGCTGCTGCGCTCGCCCAGCCCCAATATTATGAATAAGATGGCCCGCAGCGTGCTCTCGCTCTACAGCTACGACGAGCGCCCCGAGGACCTGAGCCTGGAAAACCTGATGGAGCAGTCCATCAACCTGATCGCCGGGCTGCCCACCATCATGGTGAACGCCTACCAGCTCAAGCGCCGGGTGTACGACAAGCAGAGCATGTTCTTCCACCCGCCCACGCCGGGGCAGAGCACCGCCGAGCACATCCTCTCCACCTACCGGGCGGACCAGAAGTTCACCCACGAGGAGGCAAAGCTGCTGGATCTGTGCCTGCTGGTCCACGCGGACCACGGCGGCGGCAACAACTCCGCCTTCACCTGCCGGGTGCTGTCCAGCTCCGGCACCGATACCTATTCGGCCATTGCGGCGGCCATCGGCAGCCTGAAGGGCCCCAAGCACGGCGGCGCAAACCTGAAGGTGATGGAGCAGCTGGAATGCCTGAAGGCCGGTGTGGAGAATTACCGGGACGAGGACGAGGTGCGGGAATTTCTGCGCCGGATCATCCGCAAGCAGGCGGGCGACGGCAGCGGCCTGATCTACGGTATGGGCCATGCCATCTACACCATCAGCGATCCCCGTGCCGTGGTGCTGCGCCAGAAGGCGGAGAAGCTGGCGGTGGAAAAGGGCTTCGAGGAGGAATTCCGCCTGCTGTGCCTGGTGGAAAAGCTGGGTCCCCAGGTGTTTGCCGAGGAAAAGGGCAACAAGACCGTGTGCGCCAACGTGGACCTGTACAGCGGCCTGATCTATAAGATGCTGGGCATCAGCCAGGATCTTTACACCCCCCTGTTTGCCATCAGCCGCATTCCGGGCTGGTGCGCCCACCGCATTGAAGAGGTGGTGTTCGCCAACCGGATCATCCGCCCGGCCTACAAGTACCTGGGCGTGCGGCAGAAATACAAAACATTAGAGGAACGCGGATGAAACGAATTGCAACGATTTTATTGCTTCTGGTCTGCGCGGCGGCAGGTGCCGTGCGCTGGCTGGATGTGATGTACTACACCGATCTTGCCACCGGCTTTGTGACCTGGGGCAGCTACCTGTGGCGCTATGCGCTGGCGGGCGGCGTGCTGGTGCTGCTGTGGCTGGCGGGCTGGATGATCCCCAAAACCAGCACCGCGCTGAAGGGCCAGAGCACGGCTCAGGGCATGCTGGCACTGCTGTGCGGCGTGGGCTTTGCCGCGCTGGGCGGGGTGTATCTGGCGGCCTTTGACGAGATGGGCCGGTTCGAGCTGGCGCTGGCGGTGCTGTATCTGGTGAGCGGCGTGTGGATGCTGCTGCTGGGCCGCAGCCGGTTCACGCCGGAATTTGAGGCTCCCACCGGCAGCGCGCTGTTCGGCGTTGCGGGCACACTGGCGCTCTACCTGCTCACCATCAAGCGGTTTGGTCTGGCTCCCACCGGCATCGCGCGGGTGAACACCACTCTGGAGGCCCTGGCGGCGCTGGTGGCGCTGCTGTTCTGCACGGCTCAGCTGAAAAGCGCCTACATCCCCGGCGGCAAGAGCGCCCGGTGGATCTGGCTCAGCGGCATGGCGGCCTTCCTGTTCTGCACCTGCCTGGCACTGCCCAGCGCCGTGTGGACCTGGCTGCAGGGCCAGAGCGCGCTGCGCGGCATGGTCGAGGGCGTGTGCCTGGCTCTGGTGGGCCTGATGGGCGCGGTCTACGCGCTCACTGTGTCCAGCGAAGAGAAGTAACGTGTGAAAAAGAACCCGCCGGATTCGGAATTTTCCAATCCGGCGGGCCTTTTTTGTGTAAATCCTGCCAAACCTATGGTATAATAACTTTTCAAACCGCTCCGCTCAGGGGCGGTGAGCTGAACAAAGGAGAGGCATATGAACGATATGATGGCCGCCTTCCGGGCGGATTTGAAGGGCTTTGACGAAGCCACACGTGATTTTTATACCGGCAATATGAGCAAGCAGGAGTACAAGGGCATCTCCGGCGGCTTCGGCAGCTATTCCGAAAAGGGCGGCCAGAAGGGTATGATCCGCCTGCGGATGACCGCCGGCCGCGTGACCAAGGAAAAGCTGGCCTTTGTGGTGGAGACCACCGAGCGGCTGAACATTGACCTGATCAAGCTGACCACCTGCGAGACGGTGCAGCTGCACCATCTGACCGGCCGCCAGATTCTGGACGTGGCGGGAAAGGCTCTGGATGCGGGCATCGTCTGCCGGGGCGGCGGCGGAGACCACCCCCGCAACGTGATGGCGCCGCCTCTGTCCGGCGTGCTGCCCGGCGAGAGCTTCGACGTGATCCCCTATGCGGAGATGACTGCAGATTATCTGTTGAGCCTGCTGTACGATATCCGGATGCCCCGCAAGCTGAAGGTGGGCTTTGCCAACCATGAAACCAACACGGCCCACGTCACCATGCGGGACCTGGGCTTTGTGGCCGAGGCGGACGGCTGCTTCTCGGTATACATCGCCGGCGGTATGGGCCCCAACCCCCGCATGGGCCTGAATGTGGCCGAGCATGTGCCCGGCGGTGAGCTGCTGTATTACGTGAAGGCCATGGTGGACACCTTCCTGGCCCACGGCAACTATGAGCAGCGGGCCAAGGCCCGCACCCGCTACATGCAGGAGGCCCTGGGCGAGGAGGGTCTGCGCCAGGCCTATAACCAGGCTCTGGAGGCTGCGAAAGCCGCCGGTGGGCTGGACCGGCAGGTGGAGAAGCGCCCGGTGACCAAGCAGGGCGAGGGCAGCATCAGCGGCAAGCGGATCATCGCCCAGAAGCAGGCGGGCCTGTTCGCGGTGAGCTATCATCCCCTGGGCGGCACGCCCAGCCGCCAGACCCTGCGGGCGCTGCTGGATACCATCCAGCCCATGGAGCAGGTGGAGGTGCGTCTGGGCGCGGACGGCACCATGTATGTGATCAACTGCACCGCCGCCGAGGCGGAAAAGGTGCTGGCCGTCACCGAGGACGGCGCGCGCACCCGCTTTGAGCATTCGGTGGCCTGCATCGGCGCATCGGTCTGCCAGCAGGGCGTGCGGGATTCCCAGGCGCTGTACCACGCCTGCGTGAAGGCTGCCCGCGAGGCAAACCTGCCGGACGGCGCGCTGCCGGTGATCCACATTTCCGGCTGCCCCTCCTCCTGCGGTACCCATCAGGTGGGCACCCTGGGCTTTCACGGCGGCGTGAAGCTGGTGGACAAAAAGCCCCATCCCGCCTTCACCCTGCATGTGAACGGCAGCGCCCGGATGGGCGAGGAGCGCTTCGGCGAGAGCTGGGGCGTGATCTTTGAGGAGCGCATCCCGGAATTCCTGGTGGCGCTGGGCCGCAAGGTGGCCGATACCGGCCTTTCCTTCGAGGAATGGCTGCCCGCCCACGAGGCCGAGCTGCGCGCCCTGGCGGCGGAGTATCTGGTCTGAGCCGGCGAAAAAATGCAACAAAATACCCCGGATGGCAGCTGCCATCCGGGGCATTTTTGCATGGTTGGCAAAAAATGGGCGAAAAGCTTGTGGGTCATGCCGAAACTTAAGCCGGTATGAACCTGCCGCCCGGTGGTATAATGAAAGAAAACGGCGGACAGTGGGCAATCTCCCGCGCCGCCCGCAGCGCCCGGTAAAGTGTCCGGGCAGGGAAATGAGAGGTGTGCAACATGTTGAAAACCTGGGTACGGCCCGCGCGGCCGGAGGAGAGCGAATGCAAGCAGCGGCTGGATGCCGCCCGTGACCGGCTGGAAGCTTTGCAGCTGGAGGTGAAGGCCGCCGGCCTGCCGGTGCTGGTGCTGGTGGAGGGCTGGGGCGCCGCGGGCAAGGGCAGCATGCTGGGGCGGATTATCCAAAACATCGACCCCCGGTTTTTCACGGTGACCAGCATGTCCGCCCCCACGCCGGAGGAGGGGCGCTACCCCTTTTTGCACCGGTATGTGAAGGCCATTCCCGAGGCGGGCAAGTTCGCCTTTCTGGATTCCGGCTGGATGGACCAGGTGGTGAAGGAGCGGCTGCGGGGCGAGCTGGAGGGCCAGGCCTACGCCCGGCGGCTGCAGAGCGTGCTGCGCTTTGAGCGCCAGCTCACCGACAACGGCTATCTGGTGCTTAAGCTGTTTTTGCAGATCAGCCGCAAGGAGCAGAAAAAGCGGCTGGAGGCTCTGGCCGCCGACCCGGACACCGCCTGGCGGGTGAGCACCAACGACCGCTGGCAGAACAAGCACTATGAGGAGTGCGAGGATGTGTTCGACGATTACCTGCGGGCCACCAATCTGCCCGGCGCGCCCTGGTACATCATTGACGCGAAGGACAAAAAGTGGTGCGAGCTGCAGATGCTGGAGACCCTGTGCAGCGCTATCGACACCGCCCGCAAAAACGCGGCGCTGGCGGTGCCTCTGCTGCAGAATACCTTCCCGCTGGTGTCCATGCCCAAGCTGGCGCAGGTGGATCTTTCCCAAAGCCTGACCGACGAGGAATATGACGCCCGCCGCAAGGCCCTGCAGAAGCGGCTGACCGTTCTGCACAACCGCACCTACCGCAAAAAGGTGCCGGTGATCATCGTGTACGAGGGCTGGGACGCCGCGGGCAAGGGCGGCAACATTCGGCGGGTCACCGCCGCGCTGGACCCCCGAGGCTATCAGGTGAATCCCATCGCCAGCCCCGAGCCCCACGAAAAGGCCCGGCATTACCTGTGGCGGTTCTGGACCCGCCTGCCCAAAACCGGCCACATTGCCATCTTCGACCGCAGCTGGTACGGCCGGGTGCTGGTGGAGCGGATCGAGGGCTTCTGCACCGAGAATGACTGGCAGCGGGCCTACAACGAGATCAACGAGTTCGAGGCCGAGCTGGCCGACTGGGGCGCGGTGATTTTGAAATTCTGGGTCCACATCGACCCGGCCACCCAGCTGGAGCGGTTCCAAAGCCGCCAGAACACCCCGGAAAAGCAGTGGAAGATCACCGACGAGGACTGGCGCAACCGGGAAAAATGGCCCGCTTACGAGCAGGCGGTGGACGAGATGCTGCAGAAGACCAGTACGCAGAAGGCCCCCTGGCACATCCTGCCCTCGTGCGACAAAAAATATGCCCGCGTCAAAGCCCTGGAGATCATTGTGGATACCCTGGAAAAGGCGCTGGGCGACTGACCGCTTGCGGAGCACACAGAAAAAATGCCCCTTCGGCTGTTTTGCCGAAGGGGCGTTTTTCGTATGTTCAGGCGGATTTACCGGGCGCTGGTCAGCTCGCCCCGCAGGTCCTGCTCCATCCAGTGCTTGATGGTGTCCCGGTCGTAGCCCTTGCTGAACAGGTAGTACAGCTTTGCCACCGCCGCCTCGGTGGTCATATCCAGGCCGCTCACCGCACCGGCGGCCTTCAGGCCGCTGCTGGTGGCGTAGGTACCGATGTGCACCGCGCCCTGGGGGCACTGGCTGCACACCGTGAGGATGGTGCCATGGGCGAAGGCCTTCTGGATCAGGGGCAGCAGTGCACCGTCGTAGTCCGGAATGTTGCCCGCGCCGAAGGTCTCCAGCACGATGCCCTGCAGCTTCTCGGTCAGAATCGAGTCGAACAGCTCGAACTGGATGCCCGGGAATACCTTCAATACGCCGATGGGCACGTTCTCCAGCTTTGCCAGCTGCAAGGGGCCGTTCACCCGGGGCGCGCCGATGGCGCTTTTGTTGTAGCGGATGTCCACCCCGGCGGTGGCCAGCGGCGGATAGTTGGGGGAGGAGAAGGCCTGCAGGCCGTCCGCCGAGCTCTTCACCGCCCGGTTGCCCCGCAGCAGCTGACCGCCGAAATAAAGGCTCACCTCGTTCACCACGCCCTCGGCTGCAATGAGCAAGCTGGTGATCAGATTGTCCCGCCCGTCGCTGCGCAGCTGGCACAGCGGGATCTGGCTGCCGGTGAGCACCACCGGCTTGTCCAGATTTTCCAGCATGAAGCTCAGCGCCGAAGCGGTGTAGGCCATGGTGTCGGTGCCGTGCAGCACCACAAAGCCGTCGAACTGGTGGTACCGGTCCGCGATGGCCTGGCCGATGGCGCACCACTCGTGCACGGTGATGTTGGAGGAATCCAGCAGCGGGTCCATCTCCACCAGCCCCCAGTCCGGCATGTCCGGGCTGGTCAGCTCAGGAATGGTGGCCAGCCCGCCCGCAAAGCAGCCCGGCTTGGGCGCGTAGCCCTGCTCGCCGGGCATCATGCCGATGGTGCCGCCGGTATATAAGATGCAGATGCGTTTTTTCATAAAAAATGCCCCCTGGCCGGCGTCGGCTTCTGCGGCGCTGCGGCGGATTTTGCTGCTTATCAGCATACCACAAAAGCCGGGCGGGGGCAACTTTACTCCGGCAGGATGCACCGGGGGGCAAGATGAATATAAACCGGGCTGAACCGGTCCGCCAGCAGCTCCGACGGCCGGGGCGGTGTCAGCAGGGGAAGGGCGGGGTAGAGCGGCAGCGAAGCCCCGCACACAAAGCCCGGCCCACCCGCGCGCACCGCAAAGCTTCCTCCCGCCTGGCGGGCAAAGGCACGGGCCGCACCGAAGCCGAAGCCCGGTCGGGCATCGGGGGCAAGGCCGGGGCCGCTGTCTATATAGATAAGATGAGCGCGCCCGTTTGCTGAACGCAGCCGCAGCTCCAGGTTGGGGCGGGGCCCGGCATGCAAAAGGCTGTTGCATACCAGCTGCAGCACCAGCGCCTCCAGCAGGCCGCTGCGGCCCGCCACCGGAAGCGGCTCGCCCCAGCTACAAAAGCGCATCGACGCAGGCGGCAGAGGGCAGACCTCGGCCGCTGCCTCCAGCAGAACGTTGCACCAGCTGTTCAGTTCCAGGCAGGATGCAGCGGGCAGGGAAAAGGCCGTCTCCAGCTCCAGTGCCCGGGCGCGGCGCAGCAGCAGGTAACCGGCCCGCAGCCCGGCGGCATCGGCGGGCGCGTCCGGGCCCAGGCGCAGGGCGGCCTGGCGGCGGAGCAGGGCCGCCAGCTCCAGCGGATCGCTTGCAAAACGCATGAGAGTCCCTCC
>NZ_JAGHKE010000148.1:0-11653 GCF_017889395.1 Allofournierella sp.
AATCCCTGGAGCACGACTGATTTTTACACTCTATACCATCTGGCTGGCCGCCGTTTTAATTTTGAGATGCTCAGCGGCTTGATTTTGTATTGCATTTTTCGCCTCCCTAAAAAATCTGAAATTTCTACTTGACTTTTATTAGCAGGTCTTTTGCATCAAGATGGTGTTGAGTGTCCAATTATTATACATGGGCCTTCTCTGCCTGTCATTATTGAAACGGACACCTTGTTATGGTTTTTGACATTTTTTTAAATTGTCCCGGCGTAACGCCATAATGCTTTTTAAAAACCGTACTGAATTGACTCATACCCTCGTATCCGACTTCTTGTGCAATTTGGTAAATAGGCTGATCCGTACAGCAAATCAATTCTTCGGCTCTCCGCATACGTAATTCCATCAGCCAGCGGTGAATAGACATTCCGTGTATGCGACGAAATTCCGCCTTCAAATAGGTAGGCGAAACAGAAAGCATTCTGCTTAATTGAATTATGGTGATCTTCTCAGATAAGTGCTCCTCCATATATCGTTTGGCATCCAATACACTTCGGCACATACGCCTACTTCCTTCAGCCCGATCATTACCGCTTTCTCCGCAATTCCTTGCAGACAGAACATACAACAGTTCCAAAGATTTCAAAAAGCAATACTTTCCGGCCGCTTCCTCAGGCATAAAGTCCAAGAGCTCAAACAGGGACTGCGTCCAGCCATTATTAACGATTATTATACTCTCGGGCCACTCCCTCATCCCAGATTCTAATCGTTCCAGGTCTAGTTTTAAAATATCGCAGAGAGAAAAAAATTCTTCGCCGATTCGGCAGTTGTCGATTGCTACCAGAATTCCTTGCATGTTTTTGCTGATATTGATCGAAGTATACTCTGTCATATTAGTCAAAAGCAGAACATTTCCTTTTACCGCCCTGTACGGAATATCGTTCGCACGCTGTATGATGATTTCGCCTTCAGTGCAAAAGAGAGCTTCAACAAGCCTTGGAGTTTTCTCCATAGGAAAAGGGAGTACAATTTTATCGGATACTCCCGCCCCTTTAAACCGACAGATGTAAATCCCTGGTATATCATCGAGCCGGACTGCACTTGCCTGTATATCCTTCTTCAGACATTCAATTAACATACCCCGTCCTCATTTCCAAATAAGTGCAAAACACTCAGTCACTTAATCAGGATCTCTAACCAGCGATTGCAAAGCCAAAAAACTCTCTTCTCCAAGCCCATGTTCCATTTTGCATGCATCTCTGGAAGCGATTTCTTCATCAACTCCAACCATAACCAACAACTCATATAGTACTCGATGCTTGGCCTCCACTTTTTGCGCCAATTTTATCCCCTTCTCGGTCAGATAAATATTTTTGAGGTCATCCTGATATACCAGCCCCTCTTCCGAAAGAATTCTAATCGACATCAATGCCGTAGGCCGGGACACAGACAAACACTTAGCTATCTGACAACAACGAACCTTTCCCTTTTGTGACAGCTGGTAAATAGTTTTTACATAGTCTTCTGTGGCACGTTTGCTTTTCACAAAACCTCCCGTCCTTCTGCTCTTTAATTTATAGCCGCAGGATTCATCAGAAGCCCACGTGGTTAGTTCAAACTAACATCAAGGCAAAAGCAATGGTTAGCATTGGCTAACCATTGCCATGGTATCATTTCTCCATATGACTGTCAAAGCGAAAGCTAGTCTTTTATATTAAGATACAGATATGTTTTCCCTTCAAGTTTTTGTTGTGATCTTTCAAAAAAAGCTGCGGTTCCCCCTATTGGAGAACCGCAGCTTTTTGTCCTGTATTACTTATGTTTATGCTCGCCGCAGCTGCAATGGGAACCATTCTTTTTTGCATTGCATGCCGAACAGCCATCCGGACACCCAATACATTTCTTTCCGCTTTTTTTTGCTTTGTAAACATAAAAAGCTGCTGCTGCAACAATCACCAAAATGATTGCGATTAAAATGTAATCAATCATTACGCATTTGCTCCACTCAGCGCATATTCACGCTTCAGGTCCTTCTCAGTCTTCGTGCACAGATAAACCAGTACAGCAGCAAAAGCAACCACTGCAACCAAACCAGGGATAAAGCCTACGCCCACCGAACCAGTGGTAATCAGGGTACCGATTTGGTATACGAGATAGCCCACAGTATAACCGGTACCCAGCTGCAGACCGATGCCAGCCCAAAGCCACTTGGCGCTCTTCATCTCAGAATTCATGGCACCAATGGCGGCAAAGCAGGGAGGCGTGTACAGATTGAACATCAGATAGGCCAGAGCAGCCACCTTGGTAATGGCGATAACACCTGCTACCTCAGCGCCGGCACCTTCCATCATTTCCAGAGCATCGGTGTCGATAAGGTTCTCCAGACCAACAAAGCAAACGGCCAGAGTACCAACCACGTTCTCCTTAGCGATGAAACCAGTGACGGCCGCGGCAGCCAGCTGCCAGCTGAGGACACCGACAATGGGCACCAGCAGGTATGCAAAGGGATGGGCAATGGAAGCCAGAATAGAGCTATCAGCGGTCTCTGCTACCTGGAAGCTCCAGTTGAAGGTCTGCATGATCTGCACAGCGGTGTTGCACAGCAGAATGATGGTGGCGGCCTTTACGATGTAGGCCCAGCCCCGGGCACACATAGCTTTCAGGGCAAAGAGCAGAGAGGGAACTTTATACTCGGGCAGCTCGATGATGAAGAAAGACTTGCGGTTCTTGTAACCGGCAATTTTGTTGACCAGCAGAGCACCCAGGAAAATCAGAACGATGCCGGTGAAGTACATGGTAAAACTCACCCAGCCCGCATCGTCAAAGAATGCGCCGGCAAAAAGGGCGATCACGGGGATCTTTGCGCCGCAGGGCATGAAAGGAGTCAGCATAGCGGTAGCACGGCGCTCACGCTCGTTGCGGATGGTACGGCTGGCCATAACGCCGGGGATGGCACAGCCCGTGCCGATAACAAAGGGAATGACCGACTTGCCGGACAGGCCAACCTTTTTGAAGATGGGGTCCAGAACCACAGAAACGCGGGACATATAGCCGCAATCCTCCAGCAGAGCGATCAGGAAATACATGATCATAACCAGAGGCAGGAAGCCCACCACAGCACCCACGCCGCCGATGATACCGTCTGCCAGCAGAGCGGTCAGCAGCGGATTGGCATCGGCCAGAGAGTCAGCCACAAAGCCCTGGAAGGTCTCAATCCAGCCCACCAGTGTATCGGCAATCATGGGACCCACCCAGGTCTGGCTGATCTGGAATACCAGGAACATTACAACCGCAAAAATGGGAATTCCCAGGAACTTGTTGGTCAGCACAGCATCAATCGCATCGCTGGTGCCCTTCTCCTTGGTGAGCACCTTGCGCTTCTCTACCTGCGACACAAGCTGATTGACAAACTCGAACCGCTTGCGATCTGCATCTTCTACGACTTTTTTGTCAGTCAAATCAATATCGCCCTGAGAGTAAGGAGCTTTCTGCACCTTTCCATTCAGTGCAACGGCAGCGTCTATCACGGCCTTCAATCCTTCTGCGGAGGTGGATACGGTTTCCAATACCGGGCAGCCCAGCTTTGCGGAAAGAGTCGCAGTATCGATTTTGGTCTGTTTCTTGGCGTTGATATCGCTTTTGTTCAGCGCAACTACAACCGGAATGCCAAGCTCCAGCAACTGAGTGGTAAAAAACAAGCTGCGGCTCAAATTGGTAGCATCCACAATGTTGATAATGACATCCGGATGCTCGTTCCGCACATAAGAGCTGGTAATGCTCTCCTCAGAAGTGAAGGGAGACATGGAATAGGCACCAGGCAGATCCACCGCAATCAGTTCTTCCGTGCCGCTGGAGTATACTTTTTTAATGGGATACTCTTTCTTTTCTACCGTAACGCCGGCCCAGTTACCCACCTTCTCATTTCGCCCAGTCAGAGCGTTGTACATGGTGGTCTTACCGGAGTTCGGGTTGCCGGTTAAGGCAATACGCATGGTAATTTCCTCCTCTATTCTGTTTTGCTGTTTTTTATCACAACACACGGCGGTTGTCTTATGCTAACCGACATGTGCAGCAACCTATGCCTTCTATGGACTGGGCGAGGCAATATCAGATTAGAATTGCCTCGGCCAGTTGATTATCGATATTGTAGCGCCCGTCTTTAATAGAAACAACGCAGCCACCTTTCAAGTGGGAGATCACCGTAATCGGCTCTCCTTCATAGCACCCAAGAGAAAATAAAAACGCGTTCAATTCCTCATCATCCGTATTAATTTGCCGGACGAAATACTCTTTTCCTTCCAAGGCATCTTTCAAAGTCATTCTTCTCACCTGTCATCAAAATATCAGTTAGCATAAAGCAACCAGTGTACGATAAAAAATGGTTAGCATCTCCTAACCGGTCTCCCAAATAATACATCATCCTTCTTACGTTGTCAAGGTGAAATCAAAACAAATTTCGATGAATCAAAACAACATGAATCAATTTGAATCTTGATGGCTGTTTGTGGTATAATAAAAAAATTAGATCAACACACAGACAGGGGGGTCCCTATGGCAATTCATGAATCCGGTCAAATGTATCTGGAGACGATTTATATTCTCTCAAAAACAAAAAGCCTTGTGCGCGCCATTGATGTTGGGGAGCATTTGGAATACTCGAAACCCAGCGTCAGCAGAGCTCTGTCCATTCTGAAGAAAGACGGATATGTTCTGGTGGATTCAGATGGTGCAATCAAATTGACGGAAGCCGGTCTGGAGATTGCGCAAACGATGTACACGCGTCATACCGTCCTTTCTGAGATGCTGATGCGCTTAGGTGTAGATGAAAAAACAGCAACGGAAGATGCATGTCGAATTGAGCATGTGATCAGTGCAGCATCCTTTTCTGCAATTCAGCAACACGTGAAGCAGTCTTTGGAAAAAAAGGCGAAGGAATAGCCCATGAGCGTCACTCATTCCCTTTTTACGTGAAAATATGCTGGGTCCAAATATCTGGATACCTGCCGAGAAGCTCATGCACGACTTGCCCATAAAATAGGAATGCGAATTCTGGATTTGGGATGCAGCCGAGAACCGTCTGATGCTTGAAGCAGATCACGGGCGATTTATGAATTTAATAAAATTCACCGGTACCAGTCGTTAGAATAAAGCAATAAAAGAAGTCGGACAGCATAACCGCTGTCCGACTTCTTTTATTGTATTCTCTCAGGCAACAACCCATCCATTCGCTATCTCTCTGGCTGCAGGAGACAAACTGCTCGATATTTCGTCACGTATCTTTCCTCTCACAATCCAAAGCCGATAATTTCAAAACACTTTACTAGCAGACAGTCTCTTTTTATTAAGATTTCTTCCATCGAAGCAATAATACAGAATTGGCACCACAACAATAAATCCAGACAAATCCGATAACACGATATGTCCTCATTTTATTTGAAACAAATCGCTCCGTGAATTTCATCCGACGGAGTCTTTCATGCTGAGACCACCTTGTTTTTATCTTGCAAAGGAACAGATAAGATCGCAAATACATTTAAACATATCCCGTTTTGTAAATGTCAACCATTGACATGCTATATTCAAAGTGATAAAATCAAGTTAGTTATGCCTAACCAGCTTGAAGGAGGTATACTTTGGACCATACCGTTTTGCTCGCCCTTTTTCTTACGCTGCTAGCTGGACTTAGTACCGGAATCAGCAGCTGCATCGCATTTCTCAGCCGACACACCAATCGCAAGTTTTTGTCGATTTCTCTGGGATTCTCTGCTGGTGTCATGATTTACGTCTCATTGATCGAGATATTTTTCAAAGTACAGGATGCTCTGATCGCCGAGATGGGCACTCGACTAGGCAGCGGGATAACGGTTGCAGCTTTTGGGGGCGGTATGCTGGTGATTGCGATAATTGACAAACTGATTCCAGCTACAGAAAATCCACACGAAGTAAGACTCATGGAGGACTCGGAGATGGGTTCTATACAGCCTGAGCGTTTGATGCGTATGGGTGTTTTCACTGCGCTTGCAATCGCAATACACAACTTCCCGGAAGGCCTTGTCACATTTTTCGGCTTTGCAGGAACCAAAAACAGCCATCCCTATTGTTGTAGCCATTGCAATTCATAATATTCCGGAGGGAATCGCAGTGTCCGTTCCCATTTATCAGGCCACAGGTTCACGGCAAAAGGCCTTTTATTATTCTTTCCTTTCAGGACTCGCAGAGCCCTTAGGCACTCTTCTTAGCTGACTGGTTCTGCGCCCCGTTATGAGCGCCTCTGTATTTGGGATCCTGTTTGCCGGCGTAGCAGGTATCATGGTGTTTATTTCCTTTGATGAACTTCTTCCGGCTGCCCGGGAATATGGCGAGCACCATCTATCTCTCTACGGTCTTATTTCAGGCATGGTCGTTATGGCGATCAGTCTATTACTGTTTTTGTAAAAGTCCTACCGTGAAGCATACAGTTTTACAAATTATGTGCTTGATCCAATAACAGCTATCCTTTATCTAAGCTCAAGCATAACTCTAGTTTCAGAGCAAAAATACCATGAGTTACAAGTAAGGAGTGTTTTTATGTTTGAATACAAAGGCATCCCCATGGTCAATATTCCGGTTCCTGCGGAAAAAGTGGATTTGTTTCATTTTGACCCCTTTAATCCTGATGGTCACTGCCGCTGTGGGCACGATGGAAATCACGGTTGCCGAAAGTGTTGTCATAAGCATGAAAGCAACGCGAACGAAGCGTCCCAATGATTCTACATCGTTTGGAGACTGCTGTGAATAAAATGCTTTCCTGACAAATTGCTTTTCTGCTGTGTTCAGGGCTATAAAACAATAACTTTAACGCAAATACAGAAGCGCAGACATTGTCCCCCTAATGCCTGCGCTTCTGTATTTACACACCAATGATATCGTATTTCCCTCATAGGAATGTTCATGTCTCGGGCTTTTTCCAATGGCTCAACTTCGACAGCCGCTCTTCTAAATAGACTCTGACCTGGTCCGGTGACCATGTCTCATTGGACATATGACTCTCCAGGAAATTCAGTAGTTCGTTAAGGCTTGTGTAAACAAATTTTCCGTCTGCATAGCACCACTTGCAGTATGTTTCATTGAAGGAACCATCCGGCTCCCGACTAATGTTGGTGTCCTCCAGCGGCATGCCACAGCATTGACAGACCAACTGTCGAGGCGAGCCCAACAGCGTATTAATGGACACATCAAACAGCCTGGAAAGCAGCTTCAAAGTTTCTGTATTGGGCACTGTTTCGCCAGTCTCCCAACGGGAAACCGCCTGTCGGGTCACATGGACCTGCTGCGCCAGCTGCTCTTGGGAGAGTCCGTGGTTAGTGCGTAGTTCCAGAAGAATTTCTTTTGTATCCATGTCAATCACCACCTTACCTGGATTGTACCACAGCAGGAACCAAAAGCAAAGCAACCATCCGTTGCTCTACCCCTGTTCCCACAAACGAACTAACAAGACATATGTATACTTTAAGTTGGATTTGACGACTTCTGTCGTTGCGGTCACAGCGAAATTGGAAAAACGCACCCAAACCACTCACTGCGATGAATTTATTGAAAATTACTGAACGGATACCATCCGTTTTATAATAAAAATATCCGGTGGTGAGCGACAGCAGCCATCCATTACAAAGGCCCCTGTCGAAAAAATCCCCACTTGTTCTTGGTGACAAAACCTCAACAAAGCGATTGATTGCAACGCAAGAATGCAGTATAGTAAAGATGGTTAGCAATAGGCAACCGTCAACCGGAAACATCGCTGAAAGATACAGTGATACGGAGGCAGTTATATGCACACGTATTATCAAAAAAGCAAGAATAAGCTCCAGCGGGAAATGAACAATTATCTGAAACTTATCAAGCCTGAACTGGAGGAGATTTTCCGAAAGCCCTATCCCCAGATTTTCGCTGAGGTTTGGGAGTATTACGAGCAGGAGATGCTGGAACATTTTACTTTTATCGGCGGCGACAGAAGCAGCGGAACGAAAAATCTAACTGGCTGTATGTTCTTTATTGCCATTGGTGTTGTGGGAAAACGATACGGTCTTTCCATCCAAGACTGGGGACGTCTGTCCACCACCCTCTATGAGCGGTACTTTGACAGAGTTCCCCGACCGTTGCGCCGGCTGATTGGTGGAGTGTTCAACCATTGCCCTGATCTTGTCAACAAGGCATTGCATCGCAAAGACAGAAAGAATGCGGAAAACGCTGCGAGAAACCCGGGAAGCTTTGTAACGCAGACCATGACCCCCACAGAAGAGTACCCCGTCATCTATCACAACCAGGTTTGCCCCATCTATGAGTTTTGCAAAGCGAGAGGCTACATGGAGTATCTTCCTTACATGTGCAATCTGGACTATGTAATGTTCCATGCCTTTGGTGTTACTCTGTACCGGGAAAAAACCTGTGCAACCGGGGATGACGTGTGCGACTTCAAGATGAAACGCGGCGCAGCAATTCCTGCTGTGTGGCCTCCGCATATTTTAGATGAATCTGATCCACTGAAATGATTCTTTCCTCGCGTTAGGAGTACCATAAAAGGAGAAAACCATTATGAAAAGAGTGATTAAAGGCGGATTTTTGACACTGAGTGGTACGATTGGAATTACTGGAACGATGATGGTTGCGATGCAAAGCCCAGCAAACGCATGGGTAACACCACCGGGAAGAATGATCATAAGTATTTTTGAAAACGGGTTATCCCTTCCTGCAATTTTGTTTCTTGTACTGTTCGTTTGCGGATTGTTTTTTATCCTGACAGACAATATAACAGATTAACTGGTCTTCGCATATCGGAAACTGAGTTGTGCGGTAAAACAGTAGAACCAATGGACATAAACATGTCGCTTCTTCTTGTGAGGGTTATGATTCCAGTTCTCCCCTGCTCTTCTGAGCTTGCTATCGGATTAATAAGCTACACTTGGGCGGCGAGATAAGACATGGTGCTTAACGCACAAATGGTTAGCAACAACTAGTTAAACAACTCCCTTGTAGATGAAAGGGGATGCATATGAACTGGATGCTTACTTTTTTAGATGGGCTCGCCATGGCAGCTTACTTTAACCTGTTCGCCGGGTTGGCAGCGCTGTATTGTCCCAGGCTGATGTTCCCTTGTTATCCGCCCGCCATCATCAAGGCGGCGAAAGAGCCGCCTACCGCGACAGAAAAACGTTCTTACTGGCTTTGGATCTGTTTCGGAGAACTTCTGCCCCTTCTTCTTTATGGTGCGATCAGTGCTTTGGATGGCGGGACAACACGATTCTGGTGTCTGACCCTGACTGGGTATATCCAGTGGATAATCGTCAATTTCTGTGATCTGCTCTTCCTGGATTTCTGGCTGATTCAAAAGAAGGCAAAAAATCGATTTGTTATCCCCGGTACCGAGGGACATCCTGATTATACATTCAAAAACTGGATGAGGAACTACGCTCTGCCGGAGCACCTTCTTCAATGGCCGTTTTTGATGTGTCCCGTCCTGGCAATGGCTCAGGCGGGACTGGGGCTGCTTATCGATATGTTTTGGTGATCTTATGAGGTGCAGAAGATTGCAGCCACCCGCCCGGCGTTATACGCTGATCCGGGAAATCATATTTCATCTTTTCTGCGAGTAGATTCTTTATGACGCTTACAGCGCTCACCAGCTCTGCTCCACAGTAACTTTTACAGGCAAGAGTGGTGCCACCTTCTCTCCGGCTTACAAAGCGTGATCGGGTTGATTTGTCGCCTAATTCACGACGGTGACGGACCTGGCCGGCGAGCACTTGGCGCGGACGGATGATTATTCAAATTGATTACAGAATTCATCAAAACTTAAACAGGAGGATAGCCATGTCTAAGTTGGGTATTGTTGAGGACACACTGTTTGTCCCTATGTTGGGACGGCTCTATGCCGGCGAGCATTGCCAGCAGATTTTATTCGACCAAAAGGCGCTGGAGCTGAAGGAAAAGCTGCCGTCCAGCCTGCTGAAGGCTGGGCGTCAGAGCCAGTATACCTTGCTGGCCTCCGCCGTCCGATCCTCCAATATGGATCGAACCGTTCAGGCCTTTCTGGAGCGCAGTCCGGACGGCGTGATTGTTCAACTCGGCTGCGGCCTGGAGACAGCTTATTATCGCTGTGACAACGGGCATACACACTGGTATGCTGTGGATCTGCCTCATGTGATGGAATATCGACGGAAGCTGCTGCCGGAGCCGGAGAGGGAAACCTACCTTGCCGGGGACGCCTTTGCAGAGGACTGGATCAGACAAGTTCGCGCCGATGTCCCAAATGCGCCGATTCTGGTCACTGCCGGGGGGCTGTTCCATTATTTTGAGGAGGCCAAGGTTGTAGGCCTGTTGCAAACACTGCAGCAATATGGAGAGATAACGCTTGTTTTTGATACTGTAAACAAAAGTGGCATGGCTATGATGCGAAAAAAATACATGAAGCAATTGGGCCATGCCGATGCGCAGATGTTTTTCTATGTAGATTCGGCAACGGAGCTGACTAAAAAAATCGGCGGTAAAGTCAAGGTTCTTGCGGAGGAACCATACTATTACCACATCCCCAGGAATGGTCTGAAATTGTCTACAAAAATCAGCATGACAGTTTCTGATGCTTTGCGCATGGTGAAAATGATACAGCTGAAATTGTTAAAGTGAGGAAGCGACAATGAATATCGCAGAATTTCGTCAAAAATATCCAGCAGACACACTGGTATTACCCAGCGGAAAACCCTTTCCCTACCGCTACTATAAAAATCCTCAAGCAAAAGCGACCGTTGTTCTCCTGACTGGCGGAATCGGTTTGTCCGATCTGCTCTATCTGCATTTTGACCGACTGGCCAAAGATTTCTCTATCCTTACTTTTGATTACCCCATCTGCTTTGCCGACAACAAGGAGCTTGCACAGGCCGTGGCTGCGCTTTTACAGCACCTTGGCGAGAAAGCCTGGTTTGTAGGGCAATCTCTTGGCGGTGTTGTGGCGCAGATCATCGCCTCCCTTTATCCGGAAGTGGTGGACGGTTTGATACTTTCCAACACCTGCTCGCTTGCTAAGGATATGAGTCCTTCTGCATATGCACATTTAATGAATATGCTCAAAAGCCAAGAGAAGTTTAAAAAGCTTCTCTCCGTCCTTCCATTTTCTGCGGTAAAACACTCTATAAAACGAGTTGTGTTAAATCAAAAAAAAGATGGATTGACATTACAAGAAAAAACGACCTTGGAAGAATTCTGCTCTATTATGATGGATTTGCTGACAAAGGAATATGAGCGTCATATGGTTGATCTTTTAATCGATACGCAAAACTATTTTGGGATGACAAAAGAGACCTTTACCACGTGGAACGACAGGGTTTTGCTGATGTTATCTGCGGATGATGCCACGTTCACACAAGACTGCAAGGGTGCCCTCATATCCGTGATGCCAAACCCTACCGTATACACCAATCTTACCGGGGGACACCTTTCCCTGCTGTTTCGACTGGAAGAATATGTAGAATATATCACTGCATATATTTCTGAGCGTACATAGCGAAAATTGTTGCGGATTTCTCTGTTCATGCACAGCCCGTTTGTATCCGCCTGTATGCAGAGTTTCAACAAGCGACTTTCCTTTACATTGAAATATGGAATAACCGCTCGCTACTGTATTTAGAGAGTT
>NZ_JAGHKE010000082.1:0-11595 GCF_017889395.1 Allofournierella sp.
CTTCAACCCCATCCAGCGCGTGGACTACCAGATGGGCGTGCCCAACCCCGGTACCTACAAGGAGCTGCTCAACAGCGACGATGTGAAGTACGGCGGCGGCGGGGTACACAACCCGGCCAAGCGCACCCGCAAAAAGCCCATGCACGGTTTCGATCAGAGCATCCAGCTCACGCTGCCGCCTCTGAGCACCGTGTATCTGGCCGTGCCGGAAGCAAAGGCACAGCCCAAGAAGACCGCAGACAAGAAAACTGCGGAAAAGAAGACCACCGGGAAAAAGCCCGCTGCCCAAAAGCCTGCCGCGAAGAAATCCGCCGCGGCCAAAACGGCAAAAACTGCAGCTGCGGGCACCAAACAAGCCAGGAAGCCTGCCGCCTCCAAAAAGGCGGCTCCCAAGGAGAAGTGAATGCTTCTTACTGGGCGCTTTGGAATAAAACAGCACATTAAGGCGGAAAACCGCCGATAAGGGGAGAAAAATTATGAAAGAATGTATCGCAATGCTGCTGGCCGGCGGCCAGGGCTCACGGCTTTACGCCCTGACCCAACGGCTGGCAAAACCGGCTGTACCTTTTGGAGGAAAGTATCGTATCATCGACTTCCCCCTGTCCAACTGTGTGAACTCCGGTATCGACACGGTTGGCATCCTGACCCAGTACCAGCCTCTGGTGCTGAATGAGTACATCGGCAATGGCCAGCCCTGGGACCTGGACCGGCTGTACGGTGGTGTACATGTGCTGCCTCCGTACCAGACGGCCACCGGCTCTGACTGGTACAAGGGCACTGCCAATGCCATTTATCAGAACATCAACTTCATCGATCGCTACAATCCCAACTATGTGGTGATCTTGTCCGGTGACCACATCTACAAGATGGATTACGGCAAAATGCTGGACTTCCACAAGGAGAACGGCGCCGACTGCACCATCGCTGTTATGGAAGTGCCCTGGGAAGAGGCCAGCCGTTTCGGCATCATGACCGCCGACGAGAACAACGTGATCACCAAGTTTGAAGAGAAGCCGAAGGAGCCCAAGAGCAATCTGGCTTCCATGGGTATCTACATCTTCACCTGGGAGAAGCTGCGCAAGTTCCTGATCGAGGACGAGGCCAACCCCGCTTCCGACAACGATTTTGGTAAGAACATCATCCCCAGCATGCTGGCCAGCAAGGAAAAGATGGTGGCCTACCACTTCGAAGGCTACTGGAAGGACGTTGGAACCATCAGCAGCCTGTGGGATGCCAACATGGACCTGCTGAACCCCAATGTTTCGCTGGATGTCTGGAGCGACGACTGGAAGATCTACTCCCGCAACTCCGGTATGCCCGGCCAGTGGATCGGCGCCAACGCGGTGATCGACAACTCCATGGTCACCGAGGGCTGCCGTGTGGAAGGCAAGCTGATCCAGAGCGTTCTGTTCGCCGGTGTTGAGGTGGGCGAGGGCGCCGTGGTGGAGGATTCCATCATAATGCCCGGCGCAGTCATCGAGCCCGGTGCAACCGTAAAATATTCCATTATTGCTGAGAACGTGGTCGTGAAGAGCGGCGCGGTTGTTGGCGAGCGCCCGGAGGACATGGAGAACGTGGACGACTGGGGCGTGGCCGTTGTTGGCGAGGGTGTGACCATTGGCGCGAATGCCAAGGTGGGCCCCAAGGCAATGGTTGTTAAAGATGTTAAGGATGGTGAGGAGCAATGGTAAAATCGAACACTGACGCCCTGGGCGTAATTTTCCCTAACGCGCATGACTCCCTGGTGCCGGAGCTGGTGGCCGAGCGTACCATGGCTTCCGTGCCTTTTGGCGGCCGTTACCGCCTGATCGACTTTGTGCTGTCCAGCATGGTGAATTCCGGCATCAGCAATGTGTCCATCGTGGTAAAGCAGAACTACCACTCCCTGATGGATCACCTGGGCTCCGGCCGTGAATGGGACCTGACCCGCAAGCGCGGCGGCCTGAACCTGGTTCCTCCCTATGCGGAATCCAACGTGAAGCTGTATCGCGGCCGTGTGGAAGCACTGGCCAGCCTGGTGGAATTTTTGGAGGATCAGAAGGAAGAGTTCGTGATTATGAGCGATTCCGATGTGGCCTTCAACTTTGATTTCAACGAGCTGATTGCTGCGCATGTGGCCAGCCAGGCCGATGTGACCGTGATGTATCAGCGCAGCGTGATTCCTCAGGGCCTGAAAGAGGACAACTACACCCTGAAGCTGCAGGACGGCCGTGTGACCGAGCTGCTCACCAACGATTACCGTCCCGGTGTGCAGAACCTGTCCATGAACGTGTACATCATCCAGCGTGAGAGCCTGATCGCCATGATCAAGGACGCCTCCATCCGCGGCCTGCTGTACTTCGAGAAGGACATCCTGGCCCGCAACCTGGAGCTGCTGAACGTGCAGGGCTTTGAATACACCGGCTACACCGCCCGCATTGCGGACCGTAAGAGCTTCTTTGAAGAGAATATGCGTCTGCTGGACCCCAAGAATCTGGATGCGCTGTTCCCCGAGGATAAGCCCGTTTACACCAAGGTACACGACAATGCGCCCACCCGCTACGCCATGGACTGCCAGGTGAAAAACAGCATGGTGGCCGACGGCTGCATCATCGAGGGCGAAGTGGAGAACTGCGTGCTGTTCCGCGGTGTTAAGGTCAAGAAGGGCGCGAAGGTGAAGAACTGCGTGCTGATGCAGAACACCGTTGTGGAAGCCGGTGCAGAAGTGGAGTACACTGTGACCGACAAGAACGTGAAGATCACTGCCGACAAGAAGCTGTCCGGTACAGATACCTTCCCGGTATATGTGGCCAAGGGACACACGGTATAAATAATCCTTGAAGGGAATCTGCGTATTCCCTGATCTCTCTCCCCGGGGCGGGAGCCGGGGATTCCACCGGCTCCCGCCCTATCCCATATATACCCCATTGAAGGAGGAACAACACATGAATGTTCTTTTTTGCGCCAGCGAGGCCAATCCCTTTGCCGCCTCCGGCGGTCTGGGCGATGTGGCGGGCAGCCTGCCCAAGGCCCTTGTGAAAAACGGCGTGGATTGCCGGGTGGTCATGCCGCTGTACGGCGATTTGAAGTTCCGTGACCAGCTGACCTACGTGACCAACTTCAGTGTTCCGGTGGGCTGGCGCAGCCAGTATTGCGGCCTGTTCACCTGTCAGCGGGACGGTGTGACCTTCTACTTCCTGGACAACGAATACTACTTCCGCCGCAGCGGTCTGTATGGCTTCTATGACGATGGCGAGCGCTTCGCCTTCTTCAGCCGCGCCATTCTGGAGATGCTGTTCTACACCGACTTCGTGCCGGATGTGATCAATGCCAATGACTGGCAGACCGCGCTGGTGCCGGTGTTCCTGAACCTGTACTACCGTCATCTGGACAAGTTCAGCCGCATCAAGACCGTGTTTACCATCCACAACATCCAGTACCAGGGCAAGTACGGCCTGGATATTCTGGAGGATACCTGCGGCATCGGCCGCCGGGATGCCCACATTGTGGAGTACGACGGCTGCGCCAACTTCATGAAGGGCGCCATCGAGACCGCCGACAAGGTGAGCACCGTAAGCCCCACCTACGCGGGTGAGATTCTGGACCCCTGGTTCAGCCATGGTCTGGACGGCCTGCTGCGCCAGAAGCAGTACAAGCTGTGCGGCATTCTGAACGGCATCGATGTGGATTCCTACAACCCGGAGAGCGACCCCAACATTGCCGCCCATTATAATGCCGACACCTTCGCAGAGGGCAAGGCTGCCTGCAAGAAAGCGCTGCAGGAGGAGTTCAATCTGGATCAGGACGGCAGCCCCGTCATGGCCATGGTGACCCGTCTGGTGGGCCACAAGGGCGTGGATCTGGTGCGCAGTGTGGCCGAGGGCCTGCTGGAGCAGGGCATCGAGCTGGTGATCCTGGGCAACGGTGAACATGCCTATGAGGCTTTCTTCAGCGATCTGGCAGCCCGGCATCCCGGCCGGGTGGGCGTTTACATCGGCTTCGTGCCGCCGCTGGCCCGCCGCATTTATGCGGGTGCGGATATGTTCCTGATGCCCTCCAAGTCCGAGCCCTGTGGCCTGGCCCAGATGGTGGCCTGCCGTTACGGCACCATTCCCATTGTGCGGGAGACCGGCGGTCTGCGGGATTCCATCCATGACTCCGGTGACGGTTACGGCAACGGCTTCACCTTCAGTCAGTACAACGCCCACGACCTGTACGAGGCCTGCTGGCGTGCCAAGGAGGGCTACTGGCAGAAGGAGGGCTGGCCGGTGCTGGTGCGCCGCGCCATGTGCTGCGATTTCAGCTGGAACAGCTCGGCACAAAGCTACATCGATATGTACAATCAGGTGATTACACTTTGGTAATTTGGCTAAAAGAATTCTTCTTGCTTTTTTGAATTTTGTATGATATTCTAAGAACGAGGAGAGGAGGTAGGAACTATCAATTATGGCCCCAATCAAATTCAGCAAGGGCTGAACACCAAGCTGTATAACGAGACAGAGGGCTTTTCTGCCGGCGCAAAGGACGCCGAGAAAGCGATGAAAGCCGCGGAAGCCGCCTACCAGAAGGAGCTTGGAATTTATAAGCCTACCCTTCTGGAACGCCTGAAGGCGATGTTCCGCAGCGCGTAAAGAGGAGGTGCTCATGAACACCAGAATCCCGCGCACAGCCGCGGAGATGCGGCAGTTTGATGAGACCGGGCTTTCCCGCCGGCAGAATGCCGGCCAGCGCGAAGCGGAAAAACAGATGAAAGCGGCCGAAGAGGCCTATCAGAAAGAGCTTGGAACTTACCGGCCGGGAGTTGGCCGGCGGTTGCAGACCCTGCTGAAACGATTCTTCAAATGAAAAAGGCGGGGGATGCGGATGCATTCCCCGTTTTTTCGCGCACAGCCACCGGGGTTTGTGCGCATGCTGGTACGAACGCTGTTGAAAGGAGATGCGCGTTTTATGTTGTTTTTGATGCCTGCACAGTCTGGTCGGGTAAAGACCGAGATCGAGATCGATGTGAACAGCTACGGAATGGTGAACTACACCGCCGAGCAGCGCAAAGCGGATAAGGCAATGCGCGCTGCGGAAAAGGCATACCATAAGCAGTTGGGAACCTACGAGCCCACCTGGTGGGAGCGCATGAGCGACAACTGGAAGAAGGGTGCCTGAGGGGCGGACGTATCAGATGCAGAAAAAGCCACGCCGGAAGTTCCGGCGTGGCTTTTTGCGTAAAGCAAGAAGTTGAAAAAATTGTGTAATTGCTCTATTTTAAAAAATTGTAGTATAATAGAAAAAACCAGCCGGTCGATGTTCACATGGCCGGCGGTTTGCTTTTGGGGGAAAAGGGAGGAGCGCGCGGAGGTTTAAGCTTCTGCACGTAAAAACGACAATGAAAACACAAGCAAAAAAGACCCGCAAAAAGAAACACACCCGCTGGCCATGGGTCGTGATGGCGGTGGTCATGGTCCTGGTGATCGTGGCGGCTGCCCGCTCAATGATGCGGCAGGCAGTGGGAGCGGCGGCCAGTGCCTCTGCGAGCCAGAGTGTCAGCCAGGCGCATCCCGCACCGCAGCCGGAATCCGAGCCGGAGCCCACTGCCACGCCGCAGCCTACTGCCACACCTGAGCCGGAGCTGAGCAGTGAGAAGCCCATTACTGCGGCGGAAGCAGCCGAGATGGATACGCTGCTGGACAGCATGCCCGGCAGCATTTCGGTGTGGATTCAGGACATCGCTTCCGGTCAGACCTATACATACCAGCCGGACAACGGCTTTTATTGCGCCAGTACGCTGAAGGCACCCTATGCCCTGTGGCTCTGCCAGCGGGATGAGGAAGGGTTGATCGATCTGAATGCGGCGGTTGGCAGCAAGACCGGCTGGGAGCTGATCGACCCGATGATCGCCCACAGCAGCAACGGGGCGGCCCATGATCTGGGCCAGATGTGGCCAGGCAGCCTGGAGACCGGCTTCTCGGACTTTTTGGCGGAGCTGGGATTTGCCAGCCCGGAGGGCTGTGAGGTGGTGGAGGAAGGCATCCACGGCTGGGTCACCGGAGCAGACGGCGGACGGGCCATGCGGGCGCTGTATGATTATTTTGAGACCGGAAGCGAGAATGCGCTGAAATTGCAGGAGTCCTTCCTGGCAGCGGACCACGATCTGCTGTATTGCCCGGCCCCGGCGGCGAAAAAGTACGGCAGCTGGGATCAGGCGCTGCACGATATGGCCATCGTTTATGCGGACCGGCCCTACATCATCTCCATGTTCACCGACTGGGGCGACGAGGATGTCTCCTTCCCGGAGGAGGGGCGTGAGCGGATGCAGCAGGTTGGTAAACTGGCGGCGGAGATCATTCTGGATGACTGAGCGGCTTTTTGCGCGACAAAGAATAAAAAACGGCCCTGCGTACCTGGTTCGAGGTACGCAGGGCCGTTTTTTTATCACTTAGGCCTGGTTCAGATGGCTTTCCAGCCGGTGGATGAGCATTTCCAGAGCAACGGGATTCTTGCCGCCCTCGGGAATGATCAGATCCGCCCGGCGCTTGCTGGGCTCCACAAACTGCTCATGCATGGGCTTTACGGTGGTCAGATACTGAGAGACGACGCTGTCCAGCGTGCGGCCGCGCTTTTTCACGTCCCGCACGATGCGGCGCAGAATGCGCACATCGGCATCGGTGTCCACAAAGACCTTGATGTCCATCAGATCGCACAGCTCCTGGCTGGCAAAGATCAGGATGCCCTCCACCAGGATCACCGGCGCGGGCTTGACCTCCAGCAGGTCATCCGAGCGGTTGTGCTCCGAGAAATCATACACCGGGCAGTAGATGGTCTCGCCCCGCTTCAGCGCGGCCAGATGCTCCACCATCAGGTCGGTATCAAAGGCATCCGGGTGGTCGTAGTTGGTGCGGCAGCGCTCGTCGTAGGTCAGATGATCCTGACGCTTGTAGTAGTTGTCGTGGCTGATCACGCTGATCTGGTCGCCAAAGCGCTCCTTCAAACGTCGGGTCAACGTGGTTTTTCCGCTGCCGGTGCCGCCGGCCACGCCCAGTACCATAATATCCATGCCAGATTGCCTCCTTGCACATCCCTAGAGCCCCCGGGCCGTGCGGTGAACCGCCTGCCTCGGCTGAATCGTTATTTTATATATTATATCATATCTGTGCCCACAAGGGGAACAAAAAATGAGAATTTGGACGGGAAAAGGCGAGTTGTGTCACTGAATGGCGAACTGGCTGTTGTAAAGCCGGGCATAGAAGCCGCCCTTGGCCAGAAGCTCCCGGTGGGTGCCCTGTTCCACGATGTGGCCCGAATCCATGACCAGAATCTGGTCCGCCGTTTGGATGGTGGAAAGCCGGTGCGCCACCACAAAGCTGGTGCGGCCCTCCATCAGCTGCTCGAAGGCCTGCTGCACCAGCATCTCGGTGCGGGTATCGATGTTGCTGGTGGCCTCGTCCAGAATGAGCATCTGGGGCCGGCACAGCAGAATGCGGGCGATGCACAGCAGCTGTTTTTGCCCGGCGGAAAGGTTGCCGCCGCCCGGGGCGATGAGGGTGTCGTAGCCCTGGGGCAGGCGCTGGATGAAGCCATGGGCATGGGCAGCCTTGGCGGCCTGGATGATCTGTTCCATGGTGGCGTCCGGCTTGCCGTAGGCGATGTTCTCCCGCACGGTGGCGTTTTTCAGCCAGGTTTCCTGCAGCACCATGCCGTACATCCCCCGCAGAGCGCTGCGCTTGAGCTGCCGCGCCGGAACACCGTCCACCAGAATCCGCCCGCTGTCCACCTCGTAAAAGCGCATCAGCAGATTGATGAGGGTGGTTTTGCCGCAGCCGGTGGGCCCCACGATGGCGATGCGCTGGCCCGGCTCCACCTTCAGGCAGAGATTTTGGATCAGCGGAACGTCCTTCCGGTAGGAAAAATCCACCCGGTCCAGCTCCACCCGGCCGCTGCAGCGCTCGGGTGCCAGTGCGCCGGGCGCATCTGCCGGTTCCGGCTTCAGATCGATGGTCTGGAACAGGCGCTGGGCGCTGGCCATGGCGGTCTGCAGCTGGGTGAGCACGCTGGTGACCTCGTTGAAGGGCTTGGTATACTGGTTGGCGTAGGTCAAAAAGGCGCTCAGGGTGCCCACACTCAGCGCGCCGCTCAGAGCGGCCAGACCGCCGAACACACCCACCGCGCCGTAAACGATGTTGTTCACAAAACGGGTGCCCGGGTTGGCTGCCGCCGAGTAGAACACCGCCCACAGGCTGGCGCTGCGCAGCTCCTCGTTGATCCGGTCGAAGGTTTCGCAGCACTGAGTCTCATGCCCGAAGGCCTTCACCAGATCCTGGCTGTTCACCATCTCGTTCACATAGGCGGAAAGCTGGCCCTGGGCCGCGGCCTGCTTGCGGAACAGCGCATGGGTGCGGCTGGCCACAAAGCGGGCAAACAGGATGGACAGCGGGGTGACCAGCACCACCACCAGTGCGATGAAGGGGTTCAGATAAAACATGATGACCAGTACGCCCAGAATGGTGGCCGCGCCGGGCAGCAGCTGGGTAAGCCCCTGCAGCAGACCTTCGGACACCGCGTCCGTGTCGTTGACCAGGCGGCTGACCAGATCGCCGTGGGGCAGCTGGTCGATGGTGGAAATGGGGACCGCATTCAGGGCATTGAAGGCCTGCTGGCGCATGTCCTGTGCGGCAAGGGCGCTGATGCGGCGGATGCACACGTTCATCACCCACTGGAAACCTGCTGCCAACAGGATGCACAGGGCCATCGCTGCCAGCAGAACGGCCAGATGCCGGAACTGCACAAGACCCGGGCCGATCAGGCAGTCGATGGCGCGGCCGATGAGCACCGGCGTCATCAGGGTAAAGGCCACCTGCAGCACTGCGGAAATGCAGCCCAGCACAAGGCTGCCCCGGTAGGGCCGCAGGTAGGAAAAAATCCGTTTCAGAATCGAGCGCTTCATCGGGCACTCACCTCACTTTCCGGGTTTGCTTGCGGCACCAGCTTCTGGGAAACGCAGATCTCCCGGTAGACCGGGCAGGTCTGCAGCAGCTCCTCATGGCTGCCCTGGCCCACGAGTCGGCCTTCGTCCATGACCAGGATGCGGTCCGCGTCCTTTACGGCCGAGGCACGCTGGCTGATGAGCAGCACCGTCATGCCGCCGGTATCCTGCTTCAGGGCACGGCGCAGCGCCGCGTCGGTGGCGAAATCCAGTGCGCTGGAGGAGTCGTCCAGAATCAGCAGTGAGGGCCGCTTTGCCAGAGCGCGGGCGATGGTCAGGCGCTGGCGCTGGCCACCGGAAAAGTTTTTGCCGCCCTCCTCCACCGGAGTGTCCAGGCCTTCCGGCTTCTGCTGTACAAAGTCCCGGGCCTGGGCGGTGGTAAGTGCTGCCCACAAGGCATCATCGTCCGCCTGGGGTGCACCCAGCTGCAGGTTGCTGCGGATGGTGCCGGAAAACAGCTTCACGTTCTGGGGCACATAGCCGATCTTTTCCCGCAGGGCTTCCAGCGGATAGCTGCGCAGGTCCTGGCCATCCAGCAGGATGCGGCCGCCGGTGATGTCGTAAAACCGCAAAATCAGGTTGGCCAGGGTGGTCTTGCCGCAGCCGGTGCCGCCGATCACGCCGATGGTCTGGCCCTGTTCGGCGGTGAAGCTCACTCCCTCCAGGGTGTTTTTGCCCGCGGGGCCTGTGTAGGAAAAATCCACCTGCTCAAAGGCCAAAAAGGCACTCTGCTCCCGGGTGTGGGGAACGCTCTCACCTCGGATGCTGCTCTCGGTGGCCAGCAGGGCGCTCAGCCGTTTGGCGCTGGCTGCAGCGCGGGTGAACTGAACGATCAGGTTGGCCAGCACGATCAGCGCCAGAAGGGTCTGGGTCATGTAGTTGACCATGGCGAACACATCGCCGCTGAGGATCAGCCCCCGGTCCGCAAAGCGGGCGCCGTACCAGAGAATGGCCAGAATGGCAAAGTTGGCGATCACATAGGTGAGGGGATTCAGCGCGGCCGAAATGCGGCCCACCTGGATGGTGAGAGCGCTGTGGGCATCGCTGGCAGCGGCAAAATCCTTCTTCTCGCTTTCCTGGCGGGAAAAGGCCCGGATGACCCGGGCGCCCTCCAGGTTCTGGCCGGTCAGGGTGCCCAGCGTCTCCTGCCGCTGCTGGATACGGGCGTAGTCCGGCAGGGTGCGCTTCATCACCTGATACAGAACCAATACGATCAGCGGGGTGGAGATCAGGAAGATCAGCGCGATGCGGGCGTTCAGCACAAAGGCCATCACGATGGAGCCGATGGCCAGAAAGGGGGCGCGGGTGGCCAGACGGATGAACATGTTCACACCGTTCTGCACCTGGTTCACATCGTTGGTGATATGAGTGATCAGACTGCCCGCGCCGATGGCGTCGGTCTCATGGCCGGAAAGGCTGAGGATGTGGCGGAAGACCTGGCGGCGCAGGGAAGCGCCGAACCCGAAGGCGGCCACGCTGGCGAAGTACTGGCAGGTGGTGGCTGCCGCGACGCCCAGTACCGCCAGCAAAAGAAGAAAAAGTCCCTGCCGCAGCACATAGGCCCGGTCTCCGCCGGCAATGCCCACATCAATGATGTTGGCCATGAGCAGAGGGACCATGAGCTCCAGTACGGCTTCCAGCAATTTGAACAGGGGCCCGAGGATCAGCTGGGGGTAGTATCCCCGGAAATTGGTGCACAGTGCTTTCAAGCGATACGCTCCTTTGCAATAAAATAGGGCCGGGAAAAATCCGGTCTGTCCTTTATTATATAAGAAGAAACAAGAAAAGAAAAGCGAAGCGTCCGGCGGGCAGCAAAATGGATTCCCCGGCGGATTTGTGATAAAATTTGTGGTAGATACAAAAAAACGGGGCTTTTCCCGCAACAGAAAAGCGCCCGGAACGACAGGAGGAGAGCCGGATGAATCAAACGCCCGTATTTCGCTTTGCAGAGGAGGGGGATACCCCGCTGATTCTGCAATTTATCCGGGAGCTGGCCGACTACGAGGGCATGCTCAGTGAGGTGGTGGCAGATGAGGCCACGCTGAAGGAATGGATCTTCCGCAAGCAGAAGGCGGAGGTATTGTTTGTGCTGGCGGACGGCCGGGAGGTGGGCTTTGCGCTGTTCTTCCACAACTTTTCCACCTTCCTGGGCCGGGCCGGTTTATATCTGGAGGATCTGTATGTGAAGCCCGAGTACCGGGGCCGGGGCTACGGCAAGGCGATTCTGAAAAAGCTGGCGGCCATCGCGGTGGAGCGGGGATGCGGCCGCCTGGAATGGTGGTGCCTGGACTGGAACAGGCCCAGCATCGATTTTTATCTCTCGCTGGGGGCGCAGCCCATGGAGGACTGGACGGTCTACCGCATCACCGGCGACACATTGACGAGTCTGGCCCGGGAATGATTTGAACAAACAAAAATATCGCGGAAGCCGAAGCCTCTGCGGTATCCAAAGAAAAAGCTGTACTACTTTTTGGTGAAAAGGGTGAAAAGTGAAGAGCGAAAAGTGAAGAAGTAAAAATCGGCAAGCACCTGACGGTGCTTGCCGATTTTTGGTCGGAGTGACGGGACTTGAACCCACGGCTTCCTGGTCCCGAACCAGGCGCGCTACCAACTGCGCTACACCCCGATGTAAAAAATAGCAGCAG
>NZ_JAGHKE010000001.1:0-53353 GCF_017889395.1 Allofournierella sp.
GAGCACATCGCTCACCGCCACCAGTACCTGATCGCCCACCGAGTGGCCCAGCGTGTCGTTGATCTGCTTGAAATCGTCCAGGTCGATCATGAACAGCACGCCGCCGCCGTTCTGTTTCAGCTTCCGGGTGATCAATTCCTCGGCGCTTCGGTTGTAGACGCCGGTGAGCAGGTCCATGTTGGCCCGGCGCAGCAGATCCTGCTCCCGGTCGAACCGCTCGGTGATGTCGGTGAGCTTGCCCACGATCTGACCGCCGCGTCCGCCGGCTCCTTCCAGTGCCTTGCAGCGGCATAAATAGACCCAGAGCTGCCCATCCTGCCCCAAAAAGGTCACCTCCGCCTTGACTACCGGTCCGCCGGGCCGGGCTGCCCGCAGCAGACGGCGCAGTTTGTCCGCAGCCTCCGGCAGCGTCCGGCCACCCGCGTCGCTGCGCAGGGGCAAACGGTCCGGCAGGCCCAGCGCTGCGGGGGCTGCGGGCGTAAATTCCAAACGAGCGGAATCACAGTCGTATTCAAACAGAAGGGTATCGCTGAATTCGTTCAAAACATGGTTCACATTCATGCAGTTTGTCTCCTGATGAAAAGTAAGAAGCTTTTTCCTATTATACGGCATGGAATTCCCCAAAGCAAGAGAAAATATGAATTATTTAGTGCACTATAAATACGTTACACATCATTTATCGGAAAAGCCGCGCAGAATAAAATAATTGGTAAAGGTGATGTGTTATGCGAAAGACCCGAGAATGCAGCAATCTGAAAACCCTGGGAACAGACATCAAAGCCGCCCGGCTTGCTTTACGGATGACCCGGCGCACATTGGCTGATCAGCTGGGGATTGATCCCCGTTATCTGGCCAATATCGAAAACAGCGGTAGTCTGCCCAGCCTGCCCATCTTTTATGAGCTGGTGCGCATCTGCAAGCTGCCGGCAGACCGGTATTTCTTCGAGCAGGAGGAGGGCCAGCCCAGCGAGCAGCGCCGCCGGGTCAGCCAGAAGCTCACTCTGTGCAGCGAGGAGTTTCTGCCGGTGGTGGAGGGTGCGCTGGACGGCGCGCTCAAGGTACAGGAAGGCCGGGCCGAGCAGGAGGATTGACCGCCTCAGAAAAACGCTCCCTGGCCAGCAAAGCGGGATTGTCTTTTGTAAGAAGACAATCCCGCCCTTTTTTTCGCAAAAATCCGCTCCGGTTGCCCTTTTCGTCTTGACGAAGCGGCCCCGCCGCCTTAATATTAGATATGTTACGGACAAAAAACCCCGGTCCGCGGGGGAAAAACAAGCGGCGGCGCAGCCAGCGTCGCAGTAAGGAGTAGACAATGAAAAACAGCGAAAAGAGTTTTGAAACCATCGTTGCCCTGTGCAAGAACCGGGGCTTTGTGTACCCGGGCAGCGAGATCTACGGCGGCCTGGCCAACAGCTGGGACTACGGCCCCCTGGGCGTTGAGTTCAAGAACAACGTGAAGAAGGCATGGCTGAAGAAGTTCGTGCAGGAGAACCGCCTGAACGTGGGCCTGGATGCCGCCATCATCATGAACCCCCAGACCTGGGTGACCACCGGTCACGTGGCTGGCTTCTCCGACCCCCTGCTGGACTGCAAGAGCTGCAAGGCCCGCCACCGGGCCGACAAGCTGATCGGCGACGTGCACCCCGAGGTGAACGTGGATGCCATGAGCTTCGAGGAGATGGACGCCTTCATCACCGAGCATGAGGATGTGGTCTGCCCCGTCTGCGGCAAGCACGACTTCACCCCCATCCGTAAGTTCAATCTGATGTTCAAGACCGCCATCGGCGTGACCGAGGACTCCTCCAGCACCTGCTACCTGCGTCCCGAGACCGCCCAGGGCATCTTCGTGAACTTCGCCAACATCCAGCGCACCACCCGCCGCAAGCTGCCCTTCGGCGTTTGCCAGGTGGGTAAGGCCTTCCGCAACGAGATCACTCCCGGCAACTTCACCTTCCGTACCCGCGAGTTCGAGCAGATGGAGTGCGAGTTCTTCTGCAAGCCGGACACCGACCTGGAGTGGTTCGCCTACTGGAAGGACTTCTGCAAGAACTGGCTGCTGAGCCTGGGCATCAAGGAGGAGAACCTGCGCCTGCGTGACCACGAGCCCGCCGAGCTGGCCTTCTACTCCCGCGCCACCACCGACATCGAGTACGCCTTCCCGTTCACCGACTGGGGCGAGCTGTGGGGCATTGCCGACCGCACCAACTACGACCTGGGCCGCCATCAGGAGGCCAGCGGCAAGAGCCTGGAGTACTTCGATCCCGACACCAACGAGCACTACATCCCCTACGTGATCGAACCCTCTCTGGGCGCCGATCGTGTGGCCCTGGCCTTCCTGTGCGAGGCCTACGACGAGGAAGTGCTCACCGACGACAAGGGCAAGGAGGACAAGCGCGTGGTTCTGCGCCTGCACCCCGCCCTGGCTCCCTACAAGGCCGCCGTGCTGCCCCTGTCCAAGAAGCTGGGCGAGCAGGCCATGCCCATCTGGCAGGAGCTGAGCAAGTACTTCATGGTGGACTATGACGAGACCGGCTCCATCGGCAAGCGCTACCGCCGCCAGGACGAGATCGGCACTCCTCTGTGCATCACCGTGGACTTCGCCACCTTCGGCAGCGACACCGAGGAAGGCGACGGCTGCGTGACCATCCGTGACCGCGACACCATGGAGCAGGTTCGCCTGCCCATCAGCCAGGTCAAGGACTACATCGAGAAGAAGATCCAGTTCTGATTAAGCTGCACATCTGTCCGGCGGGGCTTTTAAAGCCCCGCCTTTTTCGTTATAATAAAGGCAATTGTACAATGCAGATCCGCAAAGGGCCTGCAAAAATTTCAGAAAAAGCGAGGAATGAAACCAATGAATCAGGAACTGCTGAACAAATATGCCGCCTTCACCGTGCAGGTGGGCGTGAACGTGCAGAAGGGCCAGACCCTTATCATCCGCTGCCCGGTGGAGGGCGCTTACTTCGGCCGCGCCTGCATGGAGGCCGCCTACAAGGCCGGCGCCCGGGATGTGGTCATCCGCTGGGAGGACGAAAAGGCCGCCCGTATCCGCATGGAGCTGGGCGAGGAGGAAGCCCTGAGCGAAACCAAGCCCTACGAGCTGCGCAGCTATCTGGACTACGCCGAGAGTGAGGGCGGCTGCTGCCTGCTGGCCATCCATGCCTCTGACCCGGAGATCTTCAAGGGTCTGGACACCGGCAAGATCAACCGGGTGAGCCTGGCCAAGCAGGAGGCCATGAAGTCCTGGCGGGAATACACCATGAAGGACCGGGTGCAGTGGTGCGTGGTGGCTATCCCCACTCCCGCATGGGCCGCTTCCGTGTTCCCGGGCCTGTCTGAGGACGAGGCTCAGGAGAAGCTGTGGAGCGCCATTTTTGACGTGTGCCGGGTCACCGGCGGCGACCCGGTGAGCGCCTGGAAGGAGCACGTGGCCAAGACCGCCGCCTGCCGGGACAAGCTCAATGAGCTGCAGCTGGAGAGCATCCACATGACCAGCGCCAACGGCACCGACCTGACCGTGGGTCTGGCCGAGGGCCACACCTGGGAGGGCGCCTGCAGCAAGGCCGAGAACGGCACCGTGTTCATCGCCAACGTGCCCACCGAGGAGGTCTTCACCGCACCCCACCGGGAGCGGGTGAACGGCGTGGTCAAGGGCACCAAGCCCTACGTGTACAACGGCCAGCTGATCGAGGGCTTCTCGGTCACCTTCAAGGACGGCGTGGTGGTGGAGTACTCCGCTGAGAAGAACGCCGAGCTGCTGGGCCAGCTGCTGGACAGCGACGAGGGCGCGCGCCGCATTGGCGAGATCGCGCTGGTGCCCGCCTCCAGCCCCATCAACCGCAGCGGCCTTTTGTTCTACAACACCCTGTTTGATGAGAACGCTGCCTGCCACATCGCCTTCGGTGCGGGCTACCCCACCACCGTGAAGGGCGGCGCGGCCATGACCACCGAGGAGCTGCTGGCCTGCGGCGTGAACGATTCCGCCATCCACGAGGACGTGATGGTGGGCGCGGAGGACATGACCATCACCGGCCTGACCAAATCCGGCGAGACCGTGACCATCTTTGAAAACGGCGAGTGGGCCATCGGCTGAGCGGCTCGGTCCCCAAAGGAGAAAGCATTATGAAACAAACCGCGACCATCCGAGTCTGGGGTCTGGCGGCGGTGCTGGCCTGGCTGAGCAGCCTGGCCTTCTCGCTGGACATCCTGGACCCGGTTGCCCGCACCAAGGACCAGTCGGTGGAGGCCATGGCCCTCACCCTGCTGCTGGTGGCCTTTTACCGCTGGACGCTGGAAAAAGCCCCGGTCACCGGCCGGGACCAGCGGCGGCTGATCCCGCTGGCGGCGCTGCTGGGTCTGTTCACCCTGACCGGCATCAGCATCCAGGCCAGTGAGGACCTGTCCTTCCTGTACAGCGGCTTTGTCCGGCTGGCAAAGGCCGGTGCGGTCTGGCTGGGCTACAGCATCCTGTTGTATTTCGGCCTGCGGGCCCTGTTCCTGGGGCTGGACCGGCTGACCGCCGCCCCCCGCACAGAGGTCAAAGGCCCGGCCTGGCTCAGGCAGGCCAGCGGCAAAACCATCCTGTACAGCATGGCGATTCTGCTGGTCTGCTGGCTGCCCTATTTCATCTGCCTGTTCCCCGGCGCCTCCAACACCGATACCTGGTGGCAGCTGGAGCAGGTGATCGGGGTGCAGCCGCTGCACGCGGGCCATCCGCTGGCGCACACCTTTTTGCAGAGCGGGCTGATCCTGCTGGGCAAAACCCTGCTGGGCAGCTGGAACGCCGGTGTGTTCCTGGTGGTTCTGGTGCAGAGCCTGTTCCTCTCGGCGGTGATGGGCTACAGCGTGCATTTTCTGGTGCGGCTGGGCTTCCGCCCCGTGGCGATGGGGGCACTGCTGGCGCTGTACGGCCTGGTGCCCACCTTCCCCCGTGCGGCCACCATCCTGATGAAGGATACCGTCTACACCACGGCGGTGCTGCTGTTCACCGTGTTTCTGCTGGAGGCCATCCTGCTGCCGGAGCAGTTCCGGCGCGGGCGGGCGAAGCTCTGGCTGGCGGCGCTGGCGGCCCTGCTGGTCTGCACCATGCGCTACAACGGCCCCGCGCTGCTGGCGGGCGCACTGGTCTTTTCCGGCCCGCTGCTGTGGAAGGCAGCGAAGACCGGCCGGGCTCGGGCGGCGCTGGCCGTTTGGCTGGTGCTTCCGCTGGTGCTGGGCATGGCCCTTTCCAGCGGGCTGAAGGCGCTGCCCGGCGTGGAGCAGGCCAACCCCAACGAGACGCTGAGCGTGCCGCTGCAGCAGACCGGCCGCTTTGTGCGGGACTTCCCGGATGAGGTGACCGACGAGGAGCGGGAGATTATCGACCGGGTGGTGGAATACGATAACCTGGCCGAGGCCTATACCTCCTGGGTGGCGGACCCCATCAAGACCTACAGTGCCCGGGAGGGCACCACCGACGCGGACCGGGCGGCCTACCGCCAGGTGTGGATGGCCCAGACCCTGCGCCATCCCGTGAGCGCGCTGGAGGCCTTTGCCAACCTGTGCTACGGCTGGGTCTATCCCGGGGCGGTCAACCCCTGCTGGTACTACAGCCCGGTGGGGGACAACGACTATGTGACCCGCCCGGCGGTGCTGGATACGCTGGAGACGGTGCTGGAAAAGGTGGACTTTGCCTTCCTGCTGCCGGTGACCGGCTGGTTTGAAAACTTCGGCCTGACCGCCTGGGGCCTGCTGGCGCTGGGCGCCTGGGTCTCGGCCCGGCGGGTGAAGGGCCTGGGCGGTGCGCTGGCCATGCAGTACCTGACCCTGCTCATGTGCCTGCTGGGGCCGGTGTTCTTCGGCCACGGGCGCTACGGCTGGCCCATGACCTTCTGCTGGCCGGTCCTGCTTGCCGCCGCGCTGTACGCCGCGCGCACAGACGGAGGAAAGAGCAGGGAATGAATGAGCGGTATCTGCGCCCCGCCGGAGCGGACTTGTTCCGGGTGCTGGCGGTGGGCATGGTGGGCGTATTCCATTTCTGGCAGCAGAGCTGGGTGTGCCCGCCCGGTCTGGATTTTCTGGCCCGCAGCGGCGGCGCCTGGGTGGACGGCATGATCCTGCTGTCCGCCTTCTGCCTCTATCTGCCCTATGCCCACGCCTGGGCGCAGCGCAAGGAGTTTCCGGGCTGCCGGGGCTTTTTGCGGCGGCGGGCGGTGCGCCTTCTGCCCTCCTATTATTTCGCGGTGCTGGTCAGCGCCCTGGTCTGGGCGGCCGGACACCGGCCCGACCGGGATTTCTGGCTGGACGTGGGCAGCCACCTGCTGCTCATTCCCACTCTGGTGCCCCAGGGGTATGTGTACTGCCGCACCAACGGCGCGCTGTGGACCGTGGGGGTGCTGGTGCTGTTCTACCTGCTGTTTCCGCTGCTGGCCCGGGCCTTTTACGCCTGGCCGCTGCCGGTGCTGGCGGGGCTGTGCGCGGCCCAGGAGCTGTATGCCCGCTGCCGGGTGCTGCCCCTGCAGGGGGTGGACTACAGCATGCGCTTCAACCAGCTGCCCTCCTTTTTCGGGGTGATCGGGCTGGGCTTTGCCGCCGCCCAGGCGGTGGCCCTGCTGGCTCCGAAGCAGACAAAACGCCGGGAGGTTGGCTTTGCGCTGGCTGCGCTGGCGGGCCTTGGGGGCGCTGTGTGGGTGCTGCGCCGCATCGCCTACTGGCAGGACGGCCCCCACGGCCAGCTGATCTGGCGGCTGCCGCTGACGCTCTGCTTCGCGGTCTGCCTTGTGGGGCTCTGCCTGGGGCCGCAGCTGCCCGGTGCAAGGCTCTGGGCCTTTCTCAGCGCCATCAGCTATAACTTTTACATCTGGCACCAGTGGCTTGCGGTGCGCGTCAAATACGACCTGCGCATCCCGCCCTGGCAGGGCGACACCCCGCCCAACCAGCTGGGGGATACCCGCTGGATGCACGCCTACCTGCTTCTGATCTGGGCGGTGGGTCTGGCGGCGGCTGTGCTGGCTACCTACGGGCTGGAAAAGCCCGCCGCGCAATGGCTGCGGGCCCGGCTGAGCCTTGGCAAAAACAGGCGGGCGGAGCCCTGCGCGGCGGTGTCCTGAGTCGCCCGGCTGGGAAACTTTTCCGGCGGGGCTTGCAAAGGCCGACGGAATATGGTATAGTTGATACCGTAAGAATAACGTTTGAATGGAGAGTGGGCCGCAAGGCCCGCTCTTCTTGCTTGTTTGGGTAAAATATGCGTTGGGAGGTTTGAAGATGGCAAAAGCAAAAGGCGGCCAGAACACGGTGCAGCAGGTGGAAGCCCTGGTGCGCCCGGTGATCGAGGGCATGGGCCTGATTCTGTGGGACGTGCGCTTCGAAAAGGAAGGGCCGGACTGGTACCTGCGGGTGCTGATCGATCCCGCCGGCGAAGGCCCGCTGGACATGAACACCTGCGAGGCGGCCAGCCGGGCCATTGACCCGGTGATCGAGGAGGCCGACCCCATCGACCAGGCCTACTTCCTGGAGGTCGGCTCCCCCGGCCTGGGCCGCCGTCTCACCCGGCCCGAGCACTTTGCCCGTTACCAGGGCCAGAAGATCGCCGCCCGCCTCATCCGGCCGGACGAGAGCGGCAACCGGGAGATCGCGGGCCTGCTGCAGGGCATCGAGGGCCAGACCGTGACCGTGGAGACCGAAAACGGCCCGGCCGCCTTCGAGCTGGCCGCCGCCAGCTTCGTGAAGCTCTGCGACGACGAGGACCTGTTCTAATCTTTTTATATATAGGATAGTTGTAGCCAGACAAATTGGAGGAGATCGAAAAAAATGAACGCAGAATTTTTTGAAGCGCTGACCATGCTGGAAAAAGAGCGTGGCCTGACCGCCGAGTACCTGATCGAGAAGATCAAGGCCGCCATCGTGATCGCCGTGAAGAAGGATTACGAGGTGGAGGACGAGAACGTGCTGGTGGAGATCGACACCGTAAACGGCAAGTTCAACGTTTCCCTGGTGCGCGACATCGTGGAAGAGGTGGAGAACCCCCACACCCAGCTCACCCTGGAGGAGGCCCAGGCCATCCGCAAGACCTACAAGATGGGCCAGCGCGTGGTGACCCCCCTGAAGACCAAGGACTTCGGCCGCATCGCGGCTCAGACCGCCAAGCACGTGATCCGTCAGGGCATCCGTGAGGCCGAGCGCAACCAGCTGTTCAACGACATGCAGGGCAAGGCCCACGAGATCGTTACCGCCCGCGTCACCCGCGTGGATCTGGATCGCGGCCTGGTGGCTCTGGACATGGGCAAGGGCGAGGCCATTCTGCCCCGCTCCGAGCAGGTGCCCGGCGAGGAGTTCTTCGAGGGCCAGCACGTGCAGGTCTACGTGAAGGACGTTGTGGTCACCGAGCGCGGCCCCCGCGTCATCATCAGCCGCACCAGCGAGCAGCTGGTCAAGCGCATGTTCGAGATGGAAGTGCCCGAGATCTTCGACGGCACCGTGGAGATCCGCGCCATCAGCCGTGAGGCCGGCGTGCGCACCAAGATGGCCGTCTGGAGCAAGGACGAGAACATCGACCCCGTGGGCGCCTGCATCGGTGCACACGGCGCCCGCGTGGGCAAGATCGTGGAGGAGCTGCACGGCGAGAAGATCGACGTGGTGCGCTGGAGCGAGGATGTGAGCGAGTTCATCAGCGCCGCCCTGAGCCCCGCCAAGGTGGTCAAGGTGGAGATCCTGGAGGGCGACAAGAAGGCCTGCCGCGTCACCGTGCCCGACCATCAGCTGAGCCTGGCCATCGGCAACAAGGGCCAGAACGCCCGTCTGTGCGCCCGCCTGACCGGCTACAATATCGATATCCGCCCCGAGAGCGGCTACTACGGCGAGGAAGAGGAGCAGCCCGCTGCTTCCAGCGAGGAATAAGCTCTTCGCCCAAAACCATCAACAGAAAGGAGCGTCCCACCGCGATGCAACAACGTAAGATCCCGCTGCGCCATTGCCTTGGCTGCAACGAGTCCAAACCGAAAAAGGAGCTGGTGCGCGTCGTGCGCAGCCCGGAAGGGGAGATCTCTCTGGATCTTGTGGGCAAAAAGCCCGGCCGGGGCGCTTACCTTTGCCCCAGCGCCCAATGCCTGGCCAAGGCCCGCAAGGCCAAGCGCCTGGAGCGCGCGCTGGATACTCAAATTCCGCCCGAGGTATACGAAAGCATCGAGCGCGAAATAGAAGGAGCCGAGCGTGGAGAATAAACAAAAACTGTTGTCGGCTGTTTCCCTGTGCCGCAAGGCCGGCAAACTGGTCATGGGCTTCGATGCCGTGCGCGAGAGCGTGATGAGCGGCAAGGCCTGGCTGGTGCTGCTGGCCGCCGACGTGAGCGACGGCACCGCGAAGCGGATGGCCCGCACCTGCGAGGACATCACCGAGTGCCGCCGGATGCCCCTGACTCAGCTGGAGCTGTGCGGCATAAGCTACAAGAAAGTGGGCGTGTACAGCGTGCTGGATGAAAACCTGGCCAACCTGTGCAGCCAGTACCTGGCGGATGAAAAGGAGGAAAACGAATGACCATTAAATATAAAGTGAGCGATGTGGCGAAGGACCTGAACGTTCCCGCCAAGCAGATCGTGGACCTGCTGGCCCAGAAGGGCGGCGAGGTCAAGAAGACCGGCGCCAACCTGACCGAGGAGGAAGTGAACCTGGTGTTTGAGCATTTCACCCAGGCCAATTCCGAGCCCAGCCTGGATGCCTACCTGGACAGCGCACCCAAGCCCCAGCCCAAGGCCAGCGAGGTGCTGAAGAAGGCCGACGGCACCGTGGTGGAGATGAACAACAATAAGAAAAAGGCCGACAAGAAGAAGGCCGAAGCCAAGCCCGAGCCCGTGAAGCGCGAGGTTGTGACCAAGGTTGTGGACACCCGCACCGTGGATGTGAACCTGGACCGCTTCAACGAGAAGTTCGACGAGCTGGCTTCCACCAAGAACGTGGAGAACCGCCGCAAGCCCCAGCCCGCCGGCAACAAGCAGAAGTTCGCCAACAACCGCAATAAGAAGGGCCAGAACTTCCAGAAGCGCCGCGAGACCGAGGCCGAGCGCCTGCAGCGCATCCAGCTGGAGAAGGCCCGCAAGGCCCAGCTGAAGGTGCAGATCCCCGAGGAGATCACCGTGGGCGAGCTGGCCACCCGCCTGAAGCAGACCGCCGCCAACGTGATCAAGAAGCTGATGGGCCTGGGCGTCATGGCCAGCGTGAGCGAGGTCGTGGACTTCGACACCGCCAGCCTGATCGCCGAGGAGTTTGGCGCCAAGGTGGAAAAAGAGGTGCATGTGAGCATCGAGGAGCGCCTGTTCGAGCAGGACGAAGATCCCGCCGAGAGCCTGCAGGAGCGTCCCCCCGTTGTGGTTGTTATGGGTCACGTTGACCACGGCAAGACCAGCATCCTGGACGCCATCCGCAAGAGCCATGTGACCGCGGGCGAGGCCGGCGGCATCACCCAGCACATCGGCGCTTACCAGGTCACCGCCGACGGCAAGGTCATCACCTTCCTGGACACCCCCGGCCACGAGGCCTTCACCAGCATGCGTGCCCGCGGCGCCAACCTGACCGACATCGCGGTTCTGGTGGTTGCCGCCGACGACGGCATCATGCCCCAGACCGTTGAGTCCATCAACCACGCCAAGGCCGCCGGTGTTTCCATCATCGTGGCCATCAACAAGATGGATAAGCCCACCGCCAACCCAGACCGCGTAATGGAGCAGCTCACCCAGTACGAGCTGGTTCCCGAGCAGTGGGGCGGCGATGTGATCTGTGTGCCCGTGTCCGCTCTGACCGGCGCCGGCATCTCCGACCTGCTGGAGAACATCAACCTGGTGGCTGAGGTCAAGGAGCTGAAGGCCAACCCCGACCGCCGCGCCAAGGGCGCCGTCATCGAGGCCCGTCTGGACAAGGGCCAGGGCCCCGTTGCCACCATCCTGGTGCAGAAGGGTACCCTGCATAAGGGCGACTGCGTGATCGCCGGTACCGCCGTGGGCCGCGTGCGTACCATGAAGAACGACAAGGGCCAGTTCCTGGAAGAGGCCGGCCCCTCCACCCCCGTGGAGATCACCGGTCTGACCGAGGTGCCCAGCGCCGGCGACCTGTTCGACGCCGTGGCCGACGAGAAGCTGGCCCGCGAGCTGGCCGACAAGCGCGCCACCGAGGAGAAGGAGCGCCAGTTCAACAGCTACCAGAAGGTCACCCTGGATAACCTGTTCAGCCAGATCGCCGAGGGCGAGCGCAAGCAGCTGGACATCATCGTCAAGGCGGACGTACAGGGCAGCGCCGAGGCCGTGAAGCAGAGCCTGGAGAAGATCTCCAACGACGAGGTCCGGGTCAAGGTCATCCACGCGGGCGTTGGCGCCATCAACAAGTCCGACGTCATGCTGGCCAACGCCGGCGGCGCCATCATCATCGGCTTCAACGTGCGCCCCGACCCCGTGGCCAAGGAAGAGGCCGCCCAGTGCGAAGTGGAGATGCGCATGTACCGCGTAATCTACGACGCCATCAACGACGTGACCGACGCCATGAAGGGCATGCTGGCTCCCAAGATCCGTGAAGTGGAGCAGGGCCGCCTGGAGGTTCGTCAGGTCTACAAGATCAGCAGCGTGGGCCTGGTGGCCGGCAGCTACGTGCAGGAGGGTAAGATCACCCGCAACAGCAAGATCCGCGTGGTGCGTGACGGCATCGTCATCACCGAGGACGAGATTGCCAGCCTGCGCCGCTTCAAGGACGACGTGAAGGAAGTGGCCCAGGGCTACGAGTGCGGCGTTACTCTGGAGAAGTTTGCCGACATCAAGGAAGGCGACATCTTCGAGGCCTACATCCTGGAGGAGTACCGGGACTGATCGAGCGCCCCAATAACCAACCGGCCGCCGCCCGAAGCCCTTTGACTTCGGGCGGCAGCCGCCCATAAGAACAAGGAGAAAGAGCTATGGCAAACCCGAAAAACCAGGGCCGCCTGGCCCAGGATATGAAGCGGGAAGTGATCGGCATCATCAGCCAGATGAAGGACCCCCGCCTGGAGGGCGGTCTGCTCACCGTCACCCGGCTGGATGTGACCCCCGATCTGGATGTGGCGAAGGTCTACGTGAGCGTGATGGGCAAGCCCGAGGGCACTGCCGAGGTGGTCAAGGCCCTGAACAAGGCCAGCGGCCACGTGCGCACCGAGATTTCCCGCCGCATGCACATCCGTAAGGCGCCCCGCTTTGTGTTCGCCCAGGATGACGGCGCCGCCTACGCCGCTCACATCAACGAGCTGCTGGCGGGGCTGAACAAGAACCGGGAGGAGTAATCCCGCCCGGATATCGCAAGAAGAGGAGAACGTCATGAGTGAGATCTTAGACCTGCTGGCCGTCATCGGCCGCCTGCTTCGGGCGGAGAACGTGCTGATCCTGTGCCACAAAAACCCGGACGGCGACACCATCGGCAGCGCCGCTGCCCTGATGCACGCCCTCAAGCGGTTGGGCAAGGAAGCGGCGGTGCTGTGTGCAGATCCCATCCCCAGCCGCTATTCCTATATGGAGATCGAGCTGTTCCAGGGGCAGTTTGAGCCGGGCTATGTGGTGGCCGTGGATGTGGCCAGCATCCAGCTGTTCGGCGACGCGCTGCAGGAATATCTGGACCGGATCGATCTGTGCATCGATCACCACGGCTCCAACAGCGGCTATGCGAACGCCTTGCTGCTGGACGCGGAGGCTGCGGCCACCTGCGAGATCATGTACGACATCATCTGCGCCATGAACGTGGAGATCACCCCCTGCATCGCCCGGTGCCTGTACACCGGCCTGTCCACCGACACCGGCTGCTTTTTGTTTTCCAACACCACCGCCAAGAGCCACCTGCTGGCTGCCAAGCTGATGGAGACCGGCGTGGATGTGGCGGAGCTGAACATGATTCTGTTCGAGAGCAAATCCAAGGCCCGTATGGCCATCGAGCTCACCGCGCTGGAGAACCTGGAGTATCACTTCGAGGACCGCTGCGCCCTCATGTGGCTCACCCGCGAGCAGATCGCGGCCAGCGGCGTGGCTGCCAACGAGCTGGAGGACATCACCAGCCTGCCCCGGAAGATCGAGGGCGTGCAGGTGGGCATCACCCTGCGCCAGCTGCCCCAGGGCAGCTACAAGATCAGCGTGCGCACCACCGCCGAGGTGGATGCCTGCGCCATTGCCAAGCGGCTGGGCGGCGGCGGTCATTCCCGTGCCGCGGGCTGCGAGCTGGAGGGCAATCTGGACAACGCCAAGGCCGCCATCCTGGCCGAGGTGGAGCGGGAACTGAAACGGGCGGATGCGCCCGCCCAGGAACAGGAGTAACCCCATGAATGGCATTTTGATCGTGGACAAACCCACCGGCTGGACCAGCTTCGACGTGATTGCCAAGCTGCGGGGCATTTTGGGCACCCGCAAGCTGGGCCATTCCGGCACGCTGGACCCCATGGCCACCGGCGTGCTGCCGGTGTTCGCCGGCGGCGCGTCCAAGGCGGTGGATATGCAGCCGGACCATACCAAAGCCTACCGGGCCCTGATCCGCTTCGGCCTTGCCACCGACACCGGCGATGTGACCGGCACCACGCTGCGCAGTGAGCAGACCGCCGTCACCGAAGAGCAGCTGAAGGCGGTTCTGCCCCGGTTCACCGGCGATATCATGCAGACCCCGCCCATGTACTCGGCGGTGAAGGTGAACGGCTCGCCGCTCTACAAGCTGGCCCGTCAGGGCGTGACTGTGGAGCGCAAGGCCCGCCCGGTGACCATCCACCGGCTGGAGTTGACCGGCAAAGAGGGCGAACAGGACTTCGTGCTGGAGGTGGACTGCAGCAAGGGCACCTACGTGCGCACTCTGGTGGAGGACCTGGGCGAGGCACTGGGCGTGCCCGCCACTCTGGCGGGGCTGCGGCGCACCCGGGCCGGCGTGTTCGGCCTGGAGCACAGCCACACCATTGAGGAGATCCAGGCGGCGAAGGACGAAAACCGGCTGGAGGAGCTGCTGCTCCCGGTGGAAACCGTCTTCGCCCATCTGCCTGAGCTCGCTGTCTCGCCCGGCAACACCGCACGCCTTTTGAACGGCGCGCCCTGCTACCGGATCAAGGCGGAGAACGGCGTGTATCGGCTGCAGGGGCCCGAGGGCTTTCTGGGCCTGGGCCGGGTGGAGGATTCCATCTTGAAAACTGAAAAATTATTTGTGGAAAGGACGTGAACCGCCCTGAAGGTTTATACAACATTACAGGCGTTGGAAGCGGACCTGACCGTCAGCCGGGGGTGCAGCGTAGCCCTCGGCTTTTTTGACGGCGTTCACCTGGGTCATCAGGCGGTGATCCGGGCTGCTGCCCTCGACGCGGCAGAAAACGGCCGGTCGGCGGCGGTGTTCACCTTTCAGCTGCCGCTGAGCAGCACCATGAAGGGTGGCCGACTGCAAAGCGAAACCGAAAAGCACCAGGTCATGGAGGGCCTGGGCGTGGAATATTACATGGAGCCTCCCTTCGAGGCCTTCTGCGGCCAGAGCCCGGAGGAATTCGTGGAGCGGATTCTTCACCGGGGCTTCAAGGCCCGGGCCGTGTTCTGCGGCGACAACTTCACCTTCGGCAAAAAGGCCGCGGGCAACGTGGAGACCCTGCGTCAGCTGTGTGAGCCGCTGGGCATCCGGGTACAGGTGGTGCCCATGGCCACCTACCAGGGGCAGCTGGTCAGCTCCACCCGCATCCGGGCGGCGCTGGCGGAGGGCGATATCCCGGCGGTGAACGCCATGCTGGGCCGCCCCTACCGCATCGACTTTGCGGTGCGCCACGGCAAGGGCCTGGGCCGCACCCTGGGGTTTCCCACCATCAACCAGATCTACCCGGAGGGCTTTGCAGCGCCGAAATACGGCATTTACATCACTCGGGTGAAGGTGAACGGGCAGTGGTATGCGGGAGCCACCGGCTTCGGCACCCGGCCCACCGTGAACACCACCGGCGAGGGGGCCACCTGCGAGACCTTTATCCCGGATTTTTCCGGCCAGCTTTACGGCGAGGAGCCGGAGCTGGAATTCTATGAGTACATTGCCCCCAGCCGCAAGTTCGACACTCTGGAACAGCTCACCGCCTGCGTGAACGACGCGGCGGCAAAGGCGAAGGCCTACTTCGCCCGGCATCCCATGGACGAGTAAAAAGGGGAGAGAACAGTGGAAAAATATCGGGACCTGTTCTGTCGGCTGTGCTGCGGTGCAGCCATGTTTTTGTGCGCGGTGGCGCTGCTTGGCCTGACCAAGTGGGGCCTGTCCTACATTTCCTTCATGGGGGAGGATGAGCTGGTCGGCTTTTATGAGATCGTTCTCACCGACCGGCTGTGGGGCGTGGCGGCCATCGTGGTGGCTGCGACTGCTCTGGGCTGGCTGGCGCGCGGAGAGCGCGTGATGCGGGCGGTCACGGCAGCGGGCGTCTGCCTTACCGCGGGGCAGGCGCTGTTCTGGCTGTGGTGCACCAAGGCGACCCCCTTTGCCGACTCGCTGTTCTGCTTACAGGCAGCGCAGGGAGCCGTGCAGGGGGACTGGTCGGCCTTCCAGCAGGGCGGCTACATGTACCGCTATCCCTTCCAGAGCGGCCTGGTGGCCCTGGAGGAGGCGGTGCTGCGGCTGGCCGGCAGCTGGGACGCGGCCCTCATCTGGCTGCGGTGGATCAACTTTCTGGCGCTGATGCTGCTGGCGGTCTCGGTCTGCCGCATCGCGTGCCATCTGTTCGGGCAAAAGGCTCAGATGGTGGCCAGCGTGCTGCTGGCCTGCAGTGTGCCGGTGGCCCGTTATGTGTTCTTTCTGTACGGAAATCTGCTGTCCACCGCGCTGGGCTTTGCCGCCGTGTGGGCGGCGCTGCGCTGGCTGGACACGAGAAAGCACCGGTTCGGCCTTATCTCGGCGGGCCTGCTGGCGGCGGCCATGACCATCAAGAGCACGGCGCTCATCATGCTGGTGGCCATTGCCATTGTGGCAGTGCTGGACAGCATCCGCACCGGCCGCTGGCGGCAGCTGCTGGCCGTGGCCGCGGCCGCGGTGTTTGCCTTTCTGCCCGGCAAGGGCCTGCAATACTGGTACAGCCTGCGCAGCGGAGTACCGGTGCAGCCCGGCACCGCCACCGTGGTGTGGCTGGTCATGGGGCTGGACAGCCGCCCCGAGCAGTACGAATTTGCGCCGGGCTGGCACACCGCCGACAAGCGCAGCGAAAAGGCCTACGAAAACGCGGGCTTTGACTACGAGCGCATGAAGCAGGAGCAGACGCAGGAGCTGAAGGAGCAGCTGAGCTACTGGGTGCACAACCCCGCTCAGGCCAAAACCTTCCTGCGGCAGAAGACCGTGAGCCAGTGGCTGGATGCGGGCTTCGGCAGCTGGCTGTACCTGCAGCGCAACACCGAGCCGGTGCATGCGCAGGACTATCAGGAGCAGCTGTTCGCTCAAAGCCTGGATGAGGGACTGAATCCCTTTCTGGGCTGTTTGCAGACGGCGGTCTACCTGCTGGGGCTGGTGGGGGCGGTGCGGCTGATGCTGCGCCCCTCGCCCGGGGCCATTCTGCCCGCGCTGGTGTTTTTCGGCGGGGTGTTTTATCTCACCCTTTCCGAGGGCAAAAGCCAGTACGCGGTAAGCTTTTATCCCATGCTGCTGCCGGTGGCGGCGCTGGGGGCCGGAACGCTGCAGGCGGGCTGCGGCCTGCTGGCGGCACGTATCAAAAAGATGCGCGGAGAGAAAACCTGCCCTTGATTTTTGCCGCTGTCTGTGTTATAGTTAATAGGCTACCATGGCCCAGTATGGGGTGTATGCTCTGCAACAGAGCGCCTCGATTGCCCCACACCTGGTCATTGGCAAATATATAGAAAACGAGGTATTCACAATGGAAGCTAAGAAGAACATCATTGAGTCCGCTCGCGTTCACGAGACCGATACCGGTTCTCCCGAGGTGCAGGTTGCCCTGCTGACCGCTCGCATCAACCACCTGAACGAGCACCTGAAGAACAACACCCACGACCATCACAGCCGTCGTGGCCTGCTGAAGATGGTTGGCCGCCGCCGCAACCTGCTGGCCTACCTGAAGAAGAAGGACATCGAGCGTTATCGTGCCCTGATCACCAAGCTGGGCCTGCGTAAGTAATCACGCATCCAAAAGGCAGGCGGTTTTCAAACCGCCTGCCTTTCCCTGTATTTTTTTGCCAAAACAGAAATGCCGTGTGTGCATTAGCGGTAAATCGAGCGCTTTGACGGCGGGCAAAACGCTGGATTTATTGCTAAAGCCACAGGGCCTTTCTGATGGAATATTCAAAACTATATCATCAATTAGGAGGTAACACTATGGCTTTGGAATTTGCATCCAAGCATGAGGAATTCACCAATTTCAAAACCTTCGAGATGGAACTGGCCGGCCGTCCGCTGGTGGTTGAGACCGGCAAGATGTGCGGTCTGTCCAACGGCAGCTGCCTGGTGCGCTACGGCGAGACCGTTGTGCTGTGCAACGTGACCATGAGCGAGAAGCCCCGCGACGGCATCGACTTCTTCCCCCTGAGCGTGGACTTTGAGGAGAAGCTGTACGCTGTGGGCCGCATCCCCGGCAGCTTTATGCGCCGTGAGGGCCGCCCCGGTGAGAAGGCCATCCTGACCAGCCGCGTGGTGGACCGTCCCATCCGTCCTCTGTTCCCCAAGACCATGCGCAACGACGTGTGCGTCACCATGACCGTGATGAGCGTGGACCAGGACTGCAGCCCCGAGATCACCGGCATGATCGGTACTTCCATCGCGCTGTCCATCTCCGACATTCCCTGGGCGGGCCCCATCGGCGGCGTGTTCATGGGTCTGGTGGACGGCAAGCTGGTGGTCAACCCCCCCCTGGAGCAGCGTGAGGTCAGCGACCTGCAGCTGACTGTTGCCGCCACCGAGAAGAAGATCGTCATGATCGAGGCCGGCGCCAACGAGGTGGACGAGGTCACCATGCTGAACGCCATCAAGGCCGCTCACGTGGAGATCAAGAAGATCATTGAGTTCATCAACGGCATCGTTGCTCAGATCGGCAAGCCCAAGAAGGAATTCCAGGACATGGATCTGGACCACGACCTGTTCGAGGAAGTGAAGAACGAGTTCCTGGACGACTTCAAGGCCGCCATGGACACCGACGACAAGAACATCCGCGACGCTCGCCTGCTGCCCATCCGGGAGAAGCTGGAGGAGAAGTACGCCGAGCAGTGGGGCGCCGGCACCATCGAAGAGCTGATGTACAAGATGCAGAAGTTCGTGGTGCGCCGCTGGCTGCTGGATGAGGGCAAGCGCGTGGACGGCCGCGGCATCAACGAGATCCGTCCCCTGGCCGCCGAAGTCGGCCTGCTGCCCCGTGTACACGGCAGCGGTATGTTCACCCGCGGCCAGACTCAGGTTCTGACCATCGCCACTCTGGGCTCCACCAAGGACAGCCAGCTGATGGACGACCTGGGCACCGAGCAGTACAAGCGCTACATGCACCACTACAACTTCCCGCCCTACTCTGTGGGCGAGGCCCGCGCACCCCGCAGCCCCGGCCGCCGCGAGATCGGCCACGGCGCTCTGGCGGAGCGTGCTCTGGTTCCCGTGCTGCCCAGCATGGAGGAGTTCCCCTACACCCTGCGTCTGGTGAGTGAGGTTCTGTCCTCCAACGGTTCCACCAGCCAGGCTTCCATCTGCGGCAGCACTCTGGCCCTGATGGACGCCGGTGTGCCCATCAAGGCCCCCGTTGCCGGTATCTCCTGCGGTCTGATCACCGAGGGCGAGCGCTGGATGACCATGCTGGACATCCAGGGCGTTGAGGACTTCCACGGCGATATGGACTTCAAGGTTGGCGGTACCCACAAGGGCATCACCGCCATCCAGATGGACATCAAGATCGACGGTCTGACCTACGAGATCATCGAGGAAGCCTTCGAGAAGTGCCGCAAGGGCCGTCTGTTCATTCTGGACGAGATCATGCTGCCTGTGATCCCCGCGCCTCGTGCCCAGCTGAGCAAGTACGCTCCCAAGATGCTGAGCATGGTCATCCCCGTGGACAAGATCAAGGACGTGATCGGCAAGGGCGGTAAGGTCATCCAGGACATCTGCGCCAACTGCAACTGCAAGATCGACGTGGAGGAGGACGGCCATGTGTTCGTCTCCGCCATCGACATCGACGACGCCAACCGGGCCATCCACACCATCAAGACCATCGTGGAGGACCCCGAGGTGGGCGCCATCTACAAGGGCCGCGTGACCCGTCTGATGAACTTCGGCGCATTTGTTGAGATCGCTCCCGGCAAGGAAGGCCTGGTGCACATCTCCAAGCTGGACTCCAAGCGTGTAGAGCGCGTGGAGGATGTTGTGGCCGTGGGCGACGAGCTGATCGTTATGGTCACCGAGATCGACCAGCAGGGCCGCATCAACCTGAGCCGCAAGGATGCTCTGGCTGCCATCGAGGCCAAGAAGGCCAAGGGCTAAGCCCTGAGTGCCCTGCGCAAGGGACCTGAAACAAAACCAAAAAGCCCGCTCTGGCTGCTGCCGGAGCGGGCTTTTCCACTGTGAAAACAAGAAAACGGGGGAGGAGAGAGAATTTATGAAGACGGCACAAAAACACCTGCTGCGCCGCTATCTGCTGCTTTGCACGGGACTGGTGATCATGGCCTTCGGTGTGGCCTTTTCCATCAAGGGAGGTCTGGGCACCTCGCCCATCTCCAGCCTGCCCTATGTGCTCAGCCTGTTTACGCCGCTCACCGTGGGCACCGCCACCATCGCCATGCACGTGACGCTGATTCTGCTGCAGATCCTGCTGCTGCGCCGCAATTACGACCCCATCCAGCTGATCCAGCTGCCGGTGGCCCTGGTTTTCGGCACCCTCACCGACACAGCGGTCTGGGCCATTCGGGGCATCTCGGTGCAGGGATACGCCGCCCGCTGGCTGGTGTGTGCCGTGGGGATTTTGCTGGTGGGCGTCGGGGTGAGCTTTGAGGTCACCGCGAATGTGGTCACGCTGGCAGGCGAGGGCATGGTGCTGGCGGTATGCCGGGCCTTCGGAACACCCTTCCCCAAAACCAAGGTGGGCTTTGATGTGACGCTGGTGCTCATCGCCAGCACGCTGTCGCTGCTGTTTCTGCACCGGCTGGAGGGCGTGCGGGAGGGCACCGTGGCCGCCGCCATTCTGGTGGGAATGGTGGCCAAGCAGGTGAACCGGCCCATGCAGCGCTTTTCCCGGCGCTTTCTGGAGAGCTGAGACAACAAAAAAACCGGAGAGCTGTGTGCTCTCCGGTTTTTTGCTATTCGGGGAAAGTTCAACCCCACAGCGGGCTGGGATACAGCCCCGCGTCGGTCTTTTCGCCAATGGCGGCCACTACCAGAGGTTTGTCCTCCTGGTAGGTCACGCCGTGCCAGCGGTCGGCACTGTGCAGCACCTTGACCCGGGCCTTGCCCTCCTCGATCAGAGCGCTCACCACGCTGGGCAGGTAGAATTCCGCCTTCAGCGGGTTTTCGGCCAGTGCCTTGTCCAGGAAAGCGGGGAAGCGGGCACGGATCTCCTTCACGAAGCTGGGCCCGAAGCCCCACAGGTTCATGGAAACCGCGCTGTCGCCGGAAATGGGGGTCCAGCTCTCGCCGCCGTCCTCGGAGAAGTGGATGCCCTCCGGGCAGGTCTCGATGCGGGTGCGCTCGGTCACGCTGTCCAGATAGCCTTCCGCATTGGTCACGCAGACACCGCGGGAGACATAGCCGTTTTCGGTCACAGTATTTTTCAGCAGATAGCCGACCATACTGTACTCATACACAGCGCCGTCCTCGTGGGTGGAAAGGTAGTCGTAGATCACCTGGAACGCCTCGGGACCGTAGTAGTCGTCGGCGTTGATCACCGCAAAGGGCGCGTCGATCACATCCTCCGCACTCAGAATGGCGTGGCTGGTGCCCCAGGGCTTGGTGCGGCCTTCCGGTACGGAGTAACCGGCGGGCAGCTTTTCCAGCTGCTGATAGGCGTAGCGCACCTCCATGTGCGGGGCCAGACGGGCGCCGATGGTGGACTTGAAGGCCTCCTCGATCTCGTGCTTGATGATGAAGACCACGGTCTCGAACCCGGCCCGCTTCGCATCAAACACCGAGTAGTCCAGAATGGCTTCGCCGCAGCGGCCCACCGGGTCGATCTGCTTCAGGCCGCCGTACCGGCTGCCCATACCGGCTGCCATGACCACCAGAATCGGTTTTTTCGCCAAGGGAAAACAACTCCTTTTGCTATACTTTTTGTAGAAAATGGGACGAATATCAATCTTTGTAGCCGTTGGGGTTCATGCTCTGCCACTTCCAGCTGTCGGCGCACATGTCCTCAATGCCATACTCAGCCACCCAGCCCAGCTCGTTCTTGGCCTTGGAGGGGTCGGCCCAGCACTCGGCGATGTCGCCGGGGCGGCGGGGATCGATCACATAGGGCAGGGTCTTGCCGCAGGCCTTCTCGTAGGCATGGATCACATCCAGCACGCTGTAGCCGTGGCCGGTGCCCAGGTTGCAGATGAACAGGCCGGGCTTCTGCTCCAGCTTCTTGATGGCAGCCACATGGCCGCGGGCCAGGTCCACCACGTGGATGTAGTCACGCACGCCGGTACCGTCCGGGGTGGGGTAGTCGTTGCCGAACACGTGCACCTTCTCCAGCTTGCCCACAGCCACCTTGGCAATGTAGGGCACCAGGTTGTTGGGGATGCCGTTGGGGTCCTCGCCGATCAGGCCGCTCTTGTGGGCGCCGATGGGGTTGAAGTAACGCAGCAGAGCCACGTTCAGTTCGGGGTCAGCGGTGCAGCAGTCGGTGAGCATGCGCTCGTTGAACACCTTGCTGGTGCCGTAGGGGTTGGTGGTGGCGCCCACGGGGAAATCCTCGGTGATGGGCACAGTGGCGGGGTCGCCGTAAACGGTGGCGGAGGAGGAGAACACGATGTTGTGCACCCCATGGCGGCGCATGGCATCCAGCACCACCAGAGTGGTCTCCAGGTTGTTGGTGTAGTATTCGATGGGCTTGGAAACGCTCTCGCCCACGGCCTTATAGGCGGCGAACTGGATCACGGAGTCGATGTCCGGATTCTGGGCAAACAGAGCCTCCACTGCCTCGGTGTCGGTCAGGTCAACCTCCACAAAGCGGAAATCCTTGCCGGAGATCTGCTTGATGCGCTCCACGGCTTTGGGGCAGGAATTGTAGAAGTTATCGGCCACAACGATGTCGTAGCCGGCGGCCAGAAGTTCCACGCAGGTGTGGCTGCCGATGTAACCGGCGCCGCCGCATACCAAAATTGCCATTGAAAACACTCCCATTCTATTCTCATCTGTGTGCTCGCGCCGAAGAGACGCGAAACAAAAAGGCCTTTGCCAGCGCATGGAACGCGGGGGGCAAAGACCTTTGCTGACTAGCTTTAAGTGTACGATAAAAAATGTTGTTCGTCAATGAAGAATCATTGCATCATTCTGTCGGTTGGGTGCCCATTGCCATGGCCTGGCGGCGGAATTCCGCGGGGGAAAACCCGGTGGCTCGCCGGAAGCTCTGGCTGAAATAGCTGGGGCTGGAAAAGCCCAGTCGACCGCTGATCTGCTGCACCGGAATGCGGGTGGCGGCCAGCAGGCGCTTGCTTTCGCTGATGCGCCGCTCGATCAGGTAGCTGATGGGGCTGCAGCCCATTTCCCGGTTGAACACATGCACCAGATAATATTTGTTCAGCCCGGCGTAGCGGGCCAGCTGGTCCAGTGTGATGGACTCGGTGTAGTGCTCGTCGATGTACTGGCGCACCCGGGCGCACTCCATGGCGCTTTTGCGGCTGGAGAGCGCGCTGTTCTGGGTGAGGGGGCAGATGCGGCCCAGCTGCAGCATCAAAAGGGCCGTGAGCTGATGGCAGGCGGGCTCAAAATAGTCCCGGCGGTTTTGCAGCTCCTGCAAAAACAGGCGCAGATAGGGCTCTAGCAGGGCGGCATCCCGGCCGGTCAGCCGCAGCCAGCCGGAAGACTGACCGCCCACGCAGCAGGAGCAGCACAGGTCCAGGCTCAGGGTGGAAAAGGGCTCGCGCCCGGGCTGGATGCCGTGGTGCGGGCACTGGGGGGGCAGCACCAGCACATTGCCGGTCTGCAGCTCCACCCGCTGGCCGTCCACCTCGATCCAGCCGGTGCCCTGCAGCACATACAGAAGTTCGGTGAAGATGTGGCTGTGAACATCGCAGCGGGGCGAAAGCGCGCCGTGGTGGATGTTGGCGTGCAGCAGCTGAGCGGAGGGCAGCTGGCAGGGCTGCTTGGGCTCGATATCAAAATGATGGGTGATCATGGTCCAGGGTTCGCTCCTTCCCGCGGAAAACCGGAGCAGCTCCCTTCGGGCCGGAAGGCCTCGAACAGGGGCGGTGCGTCCGTGTATTTTAAGTATGAAGGGTGAAAAAGTGTTCGTCAAGACCAAAAATGAAAAAATTTGGAAATTTTGGGGATAGTGGATAAAATATTAACAAATTGAAAAACTTTTTCGTTTCTTCCCGCAAAGCCCAAGAAAAGCGGTGAAAATCGTATGGCTCTTATTGAACCCCAAACATGGGTGGGGTATAATAAAACACATACGCAGAAAATAACAGCGCGGCGCATGAAATGTTTTTGCGGTCATCCGCGTTATAAAGGTATAGAGAAAACATCCCCGGCAGGTATAAGCACAGCGGCCGGGGCAGGGAAAGGGGAAGAATAAGGATGCCTACATACCGGGAATTCAGAGAACAGGTCCGGCGGCGCAAGCGCAAACGGGCAATGCGCCGGGCGCTGCTCTTTGTGGTTGTGGTAGCCGCGGTGATGGCGGCGGCTTACGGTGTGATCCGGCTGACCGGCGGCCTGCCCTGGGCAGGTGAGAGCGGCAGCACGGCCCAGAGCGGCAGCGCAGCCCAGAGCGGCAGCACGGCGCAAAGCACCACCCAGAGCCAGACCACGCCGGAAAGTGAAAGCACACCCCAGAGCGAGAGCACGAGCCAGCCTGCTGCCAGCCTTACCGCACAGGATGGGGCCGCCGCGTGGGACACCATGCAGCCGCTGACCAAAACGCTGGACCAAACGATCAACTCGCCGGACTTCCGGCTGCTGGCGGTGCCGGAGAACGGCCAGGTGGACATGAAATACTTCGACCGTACCGCCATTCTGGGCGACAGTGTGAGCCAGGGCTGGAACGTGTTCGGAACTTCCGATATGAAGGAGCACGCCTTTGTGTGCGCCTATAAAAACATTGGTCCCAGCCAGGTGGTGAACAACGAGGTGGCGGACCCGGGCGATGGTTCGGGCCGTGAGCCGGAGGCCATCTTCGATACCATCATCAACAGCAATCCCAAGCGGCTTTATATTCTGCTGGGCACCAACGCTTTGGTGCGCAACGATGATGCGGCTGAGCAGTCGTACCTGGCCTACTACAGCCAGATGCTGGACAAATTCCGGGAGGCGCTGGGCAGTGAGGTGGCCATTTACGTGCAGTCGGTCACACCGGTGCGGCCGGGGGTAAGCCAGCCGGGCCTTTACCGGGAGCGTATCCAGCGGGTGAACAACGAGCTGGCCAAGATGGCGGTGGAGAAGGGCTGCTACTTCATCAACCTGCACGATGTGCTGGCGGATGAAAACGGCGACCTGCGGGCGGACCTGGCCGCGGCGGATGGTGTGCACCTGAATGCATCGGCCTATCCGCTGGTGCGGGATTACCTGACCACCCATACGGTATACAACCCGGAGAACCCCTATCTGGAGGGCAGCCCCTATTATAAGGCTGCCGAATAACCGCCGCTTTCTGAGCAGGGCGGGGAAATAACAGGAGAAAACATGGCAAACAGCTATCGAGAATTCAGCAATCAGGTGCGCAGCCGCCAGCGGCGGCGGGCGCAGCGGCGGGTGCTGAGCATGGTCCTGCTGGCGGTGATGGTGCTGGGCGTTTCCGGCATCATCACGGCGGGCATCCAGGCGGTGACCGGCTGGGGCGAGGAGGAGCCTGCCTCCAGCGAGACGGTGCAGCCGGGGCTTTCCGGCAGTGTGCTGGCGCCGCTGCCCATGCAGAACCCGGTGGTGGATACCAACGAGACCGGCTTTGAACGGATGGGTCCGGTGCAGCAGACCGGGGAATATACCATCAAGACGCTGGGCTATAAGGACATTGTGCAGCCGGAGTGCGGCCTGGTGGACAGCACCAAATATCTGCCGGGCGTGGTCTTTCTGGGCGACAGTGTGACCGAGGGCCTGGACCTTTACGAGAACCCGGCCAAGGGCGTGGCCACGGTGCTGGGCTACCGGGGCGCGGTGCCCAGTGACATTGTGAACCGTAAGAGCATGAACCGGTACCAGTCGGAAACGGTGGTGGCCACCGAGGTGGCGCTGGACATCATTGCCCAGAAGCAGCCGAAGGCGGTGTACCTGATGTTCGGTGCAAACGCACTGGCCACCAGCGCGGACGAGGCGGTGGAAAAGGGTTATTTCGGCTACTACGAGCAGATGATCCCTCTGATCCGGGAGGCGGCGGGGCAGGATGTGGAGATCTACATCCAGTCCATGACGCCGGTGACCACCGACTACACCAACACGAATCTGAACAACGAGCGCATCCAGCGCATCAACCAGCAGCTGGCCCAGATGGCGCTGGCGCAGGGCTGCCATTATCTGGATGTTTACAGCGCACTGCTGGACGAGAGCGGCGGGCTGAACCCCAGCTACACCACCGAGGGCCTGCATCTGAACTCGGGGGGCTACGGGGCCTGGATGGATTATCTGCTGCGGCACGTGGCCTACAGCAGCGATCTGGACTACGTGATGGGCAGCACCTATTATCTGGCGGACAACGCCTGAGCAAATTAGAATGGATAACAAAAAGCAGCCGATGGGAGTATCTCCCACCGGCTGTTTTTTGTTATCGGGAAAACGGAAGAGGGCAGCAGGGCGAAGCGCAAAAAAGCCGAGTGCGGTACGGCAGAGGTTCCGCACTCGGCTGATGACCGGGTTGATGAAAAGGAAAGTCAGCGTACGCTACTGAAGAAAAAAGTTCAGTGTGGGCTTATCAGAAAAAATATTCCGCACCCCGTCAACGGTCGGGTCCGTCAAAAGGCAGTTAGAGTATGTCGCTGAGGAAAATCCGATGCGTACCAGTAACCGTCCCGCACTCCGCTGCCGATCGAGTCGTTAAAAAGGCAGTTAGCGTACGTTGCTGAGGAAAGCCGGGTGCGAAACGGCAGGCGTACCGCACTCAGTTACCGGTCGGGTCGTTAAAAAAGTCCGGTGATTTTGCCGTTTTCGTCCACGTCGATGTTTTCGGCGGCGGGCTTTTTGGGCAGGCCGGGCATGGTCATGATGCTGCCCATGATAACAACAACGAAGCCCGCACCGGCGGAAAGCCGCACATCGCGCACGGTCATGGTGAAATCGGAGGGCGCAGCCAGCAGCTTCGCGTCATCGCTGAAGGAATACTGGGTCTTGGCAATGCAGACCGGCAGATTGCCGTACCCCATGGCCTCGATCTCGGCCAGGGTTTTCAGAGCGGGTGCGCTCCAGGTCACATCCTTGGCCCGGTAGATCTTCTGCGCAACCGCCAGAACCTTCTCTTTCAGAGGCAGCTCGTCCGGATAGGTGAAGTTGATGGCGGTGTCGTCCTGCATGATGTCCAGCACGGTCTGGGCCAGCTCGGTGCCGCCCTGGCCGCCCTTGGCAAATACCTCAGCCAGCGCGCAGGGCACGCCCAGCTCGGCGCAGATCTTCTTCACGCAGTCGTGCTCGGCGGCGGTGTCGGTGGGGAAGGCGTTGATCGCCACGCAGACCGGCAACCCGAAATTGCGCATGTTTTCCACATGACGGCGCAGGTTGTTCGCACCGGCGGTCAGATAATCCAGGTTCTCCACACCCAGCTGATCCTTGGGGCATCCACCGTGATGCTTCAGGGCACGCACGGTGGCCACAATCACCACCGCATTGGGGGACAGACCAGCCTTGCGGCACTTGATGTCCAGGAACTTCTCGGCACCCAGATCCGCGCCGAAGCCCGCCTCGGTCACCACGTAATCCGCCAGGCTCAGGCTCAGACGGGTGGCCATCACGCTGTTGCAGCCGTGGGCAATGTTCGCGAAGGGACCGCCGTGGATGATCGCCGGGTTGTTCTCCAGAGTCTGGACCAGGTTCGGATCAAAGGCATCCTTCAGCAGGGCGGTCATGGCGCCCGCCGCGCCAATCTGACCCGCGGTCACCGGCTGACCGTCGTAGCTGTAGGCCACCACAATGCGGGAAAGCCGTTCTTTCAAGTCCTTCAGATCGGTGGCCAGGCAGAAGATCGCCATGACCTCGCTGGCCACGGTGATGTCGAACCCATCCTCACGGGGCACACCGTTCACCTTGCCGCCCAGACCGTCGGTCACAAAGCGCAGCTGACGGTCGTTCATGTCCACGCAACGCTTCCAAACGATGCGCCGGGGATCGATGTTATGGGGGTTGCCCTGGTATACGCTGTTGTCCACCATGGCCGCCAGCAGGTTGTTGGCCGCGCCGATGGCGTGCAGGTCACCGGTAAAATGCAGGTTGATGTCCTCCATGGGCACCACCTGAGCGTAGCCGCCGCCGGCCGCGCCGCCCTTGATGCCGAATACGGGTCCCAGGCTGGGCTCGCGCAGGCAGAGCATGGTCTTCTTGCCCAGAGCGTTCAGGCCGTCCGCCAGACCGGTGCTGATGGTGGTCTTGCCCTCGCCGGCCGGGGTGGGGCTGATGGCCGTTACAAGAATCAGCTTGCCCTGTTTTGCCTCCCGCTTTGCCAGCTTGTGGTCGATCTTTGCCTTGTATTTGCCGTACAGGCTGATCTCATCCTCCGAAAGACCCAGCTTTTGCGCAACCTGGGCAATGGGCTGCAGGGTGGCTTCCTGTGCGATCTGAATATCCGATTTCATGGCGCTCATCCTTTCCTGTTCCGGGCATACACCCAGCAAACAACATCGGCCTGCCCGCGCCGGGGCGCAGACGGGCCGGTGATCCTTTTCTTTCTTCTATAAGGGTACCAAAATTCGCCCCATCTTACAAGCATCACACAAGAAGTCGCACTTCTTATGCCCGGCAGATTTCCCCCGGCGGTTTTGGTTGTGAAACCCCGCGCCGGTATGCTATACTATATTCTGTATCCCTATGCGCTTTTTTCTTTGACGAATTTACCGGATTTTTGTAAATTTAAAAGCGTTTAATACTTTTTGTAAAAGGTGAGACCGGAATGCTGCACAACGAAACCCTCCATTATCTGGATAACGCCGCCACCACCATCGTGGACGAAGCGGTGGCGGATGCCGTCCGCAAGGCCATGGTCGAGCACTGGGCCAACCCCTCCAGCCTGTACGGCCCCGGCTGCGAAAGCCGCCGCCTGCTGGAAAAGGCCCGCGCCGGGGTGGCAAAGACCCTGGGCGCCGCCCCGGAGGAGGTGTTCTTCACCGGCTGCGGCTCTGAGAGCAACAACATCGCCATTCTGGGCGCAGCCCTGGCTCGGAAAAGCTGGGGCAAACGGGTGGTGGTGAGCGGCTACGAGCATCCCAGCGTGGCCATGCCCATGGAACGGCTGCGGCAGCTGGGCTTCGATGTGGTGACCATTACCCCGGACGAGACCGGCCATCTGGACCTGGATGCCTTCGTGAACGCGGTGGACAAGAACACCATTCTGGTGAGCTGCATGCAGGTGAACAACGAGATCGGCACACAGGTGGATGTGAACCGGCTGGCAAAGCGGGTGAAGGAGAAGAACCCGCGCACCGCCGTGCATGTGGACGGGGTGCAGGCCTGGCTGCGGGTGCCGGTGAAGCTGGACGGCATCGACAGCTTCACGGTGAGCGGGCACAAGATCCACGCGCCCAAGGGCGTGGGCGCATTGTACCTGCGCCGGGGCTATAACATCGAGCCGCCTTACCTGGGCGGCGGGCAGGAGCGGGGCCACGGCGGCGGCCAGGAAAAGGGCGTGCGCCCCGGCACCGAAAACCTGCCCTACGCGGTGGGCATGGCCAAGGCTGCGCTGATCGGCTACAAAAACATGGCCGAGCGCACCGCCCGCATGGCACAGCTGAACCGGCGGCTGCGCGAAGGACTGGCCGCAATGCCCGGCCTTGTGTTCAACAGCCCCGAGGACGCAGTGGCCGAGGTGGTGAACGTGAGTACCATGTGCATCAAGAGCGAGACCATGCTGCATTTTCTGGAAACGAAGAACGTGTATGTGTCCAGCGGCTCGGCCTGCTCAAAAGGCGCAGCCAGCCACACCCTGGCCGCCATGGGGCTGGAGCCGCTGCGGGCGGACACCGCCCTGCGCATCAGCCTTTGCGGCAACAACACCGAGGCGGATGTGGACGCGCTGCTGGCCGGCCTTGCCGAGGGCATGCAGACGCTGGCCCGCATCCGGTAAAATCGTCAGGATCTGACCCAAAATAAAGGAGTTAACCATTACAATGAAAGAAATCATCATGTGCTACCAGGGCGAGATGGCCCTGAAGGGCCTGAACCGGGCCACGTTTGAATCGGTGCTCAGCAAATCCCTGCGCTGGCGGGTGAAGGATCTGGGCAACTTCCAGGTCTACAAGGCCCAGAGCACCATGTACGTGGAGCCCCGGGACGAGATGGCCGAGGCCAACATGGAGGAAGCCTACGACCGGGTGAGCAAGGTGTTCGGCCTGGCTGCTCTCAGCCGCGCCGCTGTCTGCGAAAAGAACATCGACGCCATCAAGGCCACCGCCGAGGAATACCTGGGCCCTGTCCTGCGGGGGCTCAAGACCTTCAAGGTAGAGGCCAAGCGGGCCGATAAATCCTTCCCGCTGAAAAGCCCCGAACTGTGCCGGGAGCTGGGCGGCTTTTTGCTGAGCAAGCACCCCCACCTGCGGGTGGATGTGCACCATCCTGACATTGTGGTCATGGTGGAGGTGCGGGACTACGGCGCCTACGTGCACGGGCCCAAGGTGCCCGGTGCGGGCGGTCTGCCGGTGGGCACCAGCGGCCGCGCCATCACCATGCTCAGCGGCGGCATCGACAGCCCGGTGGCTGCCTGGTACATGGCCCGCCGCGGTCTGGCGCTGCATCACATCCACTTTGCAAGCCCGCCCTATACCAGCCAGGCCGCACAGGATAAGGTGCGGGATCTGGCCCGGGAAATTGCCCCCTACACCGGCAACTGCGTGCTGTACGTGGTGCCCTACACCACCCCGCAGGAGTACATCCGGGACAATGCCCCCGACGTGCTGTTCACCGTGCTCATGCGCCGCAGCATGATGCGCATTGCCAACCGGATCGCCAAGGACATCGACGCCAAGGCTCTGGTCACCGGCGAGAGCCTGGCCCAGGTGGCCAGCCAGACCCTGTATGCCCTGGCCTGCACCGACGCGGCTCAGGACCTGCCGGTGCTGCGCCCGCTGATCGGTATGGACAAGAGCGAGATCACGGTGGTGGCCCGCAAGATCGGCACCTTCGAGACCAGCATCCTGCCCTTTGAGGACTGCTGCACCATCTTCACCCCGCCCCACCCCAAGACCAAGCCCACCCTGGCCGAGATCGAGGCGGCGGAGGCTGCCATGCCCGGCCTGGCCGAGTTGGAGGAGCAGGCGGCCGCAAACGTGGAGCGCATCCGCATCGACATGCGGGACCAGAAGCAGGAGGACGACCTGTCCGAGCTGGAGGACTTTTAAACAATAAGGCGCGCCGGAGGTGGAAAACTCACCCGAAGGCTGCGCCATCAGCAAACCGTGGGAAAGAGGGAAACCAAGTTGAAGGCGGAGATCATTTGCGTGGGTACCGAGCTGCTGCTCGGCGATATTCTGAATACCAACGCCCAGTTCCTGGCCAAGGAGCTGGCGGCGCTGGGCATCGCGGTCCACCACCAGTGGGTGGTGGGCGACAACGAGGGCCGTCTGGCCCAGCTGGTGGGCGAGGCGCTGGAGCGCAGCGACCTGCTGGTCTTCTCCGGCGGGCTGGGTCCCACGGCGGACGACCTGACCAAGGAGACGGTGGCCCGCTGCTTTGACGATACCCTGCAGCTGGAGCCCTCTGTTCTGGAAAATATCCGGGCCTACTTCGCCGCCACCGGCCGGCACATGCCGCCCCACAACGAAAAGCAGGCCATGGTGCCCCAAAAGGGCGGCTGGTTCGAGAACCACAACGGCACCGCCCCGGCGGTCTGGTTCCAGAAGGACGGGAAACGGGCGGTGCTGCTGCCCGGCCCACCCAGCGAGTTAAAGCCCCTGTGGACCGAGCAGGTGCGGCCTTTCCTGGCAGGCGAAACCCGGCGGGTGCTGCACAGCCTGACCCTGCGCATCACCGGCATCGGCGAGAGCCACGTGGAGGAACAGGTGGGCCATCTGTTCGAGAACGAGAACCCCACCGTCGCCATCTACGCCAAGACCGGCGAGGTGCAGATCCGCATCACCGCCCGGGCCGCCAGCCATGAGGAGGGCGAAGTGGCCTGCCGGGCCTATGCGGAACAATTCCGCGCCATTCTGGGGGATGTGATCTACGGCGAGGATACAAACGACCTGGAGCACACTCTGGTGCAGACCCTCGCCGAAAAGGGCCTGACCGTGGCCACTGCCGAGAGCTGCACCGGCGGCCTTGTGAGCCAGCGCATCACCCAGGTGCCCGGCTCCTCGGAGGTGTTCGGCTTCGGCTTCTGTACTTATGCCAACGAAGCCAAGCACAGGCTGCTGGGAGTGAGCGAGGCAACGCTTGCCACCGTGGGGGCGGTGAGCCGGCAGACTGCCGCACAGATGGCGCTGGGCGCGGCCCGGGTCAGCGGGGCGGACATTGCCGTCTCGCTCACCGGCATCGCGGGCCCCGGCGGCGGAACTGCCGAAAAGCCGGTGGGTCTTGTCTATGTGGGTGCAGCCCGGGGCGATGAGGTCTATGTGGCAAAGCTGCTGCTGGGCAATCGGGACCGGCAGAGCATCCGCATCAGTGCCGCCAACCGGGCGCTGGACTATGCCCGGCGGCTGGCGCTGGGGCTGCCCATGCCCGGCGCGGACAAGCTGAGCGCCGAGGAACTGGCGCAGCAGAAACAGGCGATGAGATGAAGAAGTAACAACGACAAGGAAGAAAAGGGAAACGAGGTGGAGAAAATGGCGCAAGCCAACCGCATGCTGGCGCTGCGGCTGTTCGGTGTGCCCCAGGCGAGGGCCCAGGCGGTGCTCAAGGCCGCCGCGGCTCAGGGCTGCCCGGGCCTGCGGCTGCTGAGCCGGGAAGAGGAGCTGGTGGTCTGCGTGAACGTGCAGGCCGACAACGAGGCCGAAGCCAGCCGAATCTGCAAGCAGTGGAACGAATACTTCCGGGAGCAGTTCGGCCCGGCGGTATTCGGTGAAGGCGATACCGAGCTGGCCAAAGCGGCCCTGACCGGGCTGGCAAAAAAGCACAAGCTGTTCGTGGCGGCGGATGAGGCCACCGGCCATCTGCTGGAGGCGCGCATCCGAAGCGAGAAAGAGGCCGCAGCGGTCTACGATTTCGGCGACCACAGCTACCGGCATCCCACCAAGGCGGACCGTCTGGAGCCGCCCCGGGCCCTGCTGGACAAATACCCCGACTGCCCGGTGCAGCCGGCGGCGGGCCGGGCCCATCAGGCGCTGGCGCTCTCGGGCGCGGACTGGGCGGTCAGCTACCAGCCCGCCCAGGGCGTGCAGCCCGGCTTTGTGCTGGTGTGCGGGGCAAAGACCGTCTACCTGCATGTGCTGGCCCCCAGTGCTCAGCCCGGCATGCTGGCTGCCAACTGGATCTTTGACATGCTGCGCCGCCTGGCTTTGGGCCTGGAGACGGCAGAAGGGGTGCAGAGTTTTGTCTACGGCAAGCCCGCTCCGGTGCTGCCGGTGCTGAAAACCCCCGTTCCCCAAAAGACCGAGACACCCCGGCCCCGCCCGGCGGCAGCACCCCAGCCAAGCGCGCAAAACGCCGCCTGGCAGAAGACCGGCGGTGCGGTGCCTCCGGTGAGCCGGGCGGCCAACCTGCGCAGCGCCGGCCGGCAGCTGTTCGATGAATCCGCCCAGCTGCCCGAGCCGCCCGCCAGAAAACGGAACCCGGCCAGCCGTCCGCTGGCCTGCCTGATCCTGGTGCTGCTCATTGCGGCCGTTGCCTTCGGTGTGGTGTGGCTGGCCGAGCGGCCCGCCGCCCAGCAGATGAGCGGCGCAGGCTACGGCACCGCCGACTACGACACCGCCGCCCGGGATTACCTGACCCGGGCCCAGGAGGACAACAGCAAGGTGGCGGCCTACCTGGCCCTGCCCAAGCTGGGCGGCACGCTGGTCTACCAGCCAAACGCGTCCCAGCCCGGCCAGGCGGTGGGCCTTGCGGTGCAGGCGGCCCAGGGCGACGAGCTGGCCCGCTTTGTGAGCAGCGGCCAGCCCGGCCAGGCCCGCACCAACCAGATCGTGGAATGCCCTGAGGGCAGCATCCGGCAGCTGAGCGAGCTGGATGAGGAGGAGCTGCTGCGGGACAACTGCGGCTTCACCCTGTACACCGACGGCAGCACCTATCGTTATAAGGTTGCCGCCGTCTTTTATTGGGACCCGGCCGAAACCGGCGAGACCGCCTTTGATCTGTACGGCCTGCAGGATCTGAGCGACCAGCAGAATTTTCTGAACTTTGTGCTGGGGGTCAAGGCCCGCAGCCTGTATGAGATGCCGGTGGACCTGGAGGACGAGGACAGCTTCGTCACTCTGGTGGCCGATGCATCGGACGGCTCCGGCCGCAAGCTGGCGGTCACCGGCCGGCTGCAGCGGCAGGATGAGGCGGGCTTTTTGCTGGGCCGTCAGATCGTTCAGGCGGACCAGCCCCTGCTGCCGCTGGCCATGTATGCGCAGACCGGTGAGGAGGTTCCCTCGGTGGAGACCTTACATCAGTATTGGATGAACTGGTACGCCACCGGCGGCGCCACCAGCAGCGATGTGCAGCAGGAGAGCGGCATGCCTCAGGAGGATCAGGTGGTGGAGGGCGTGCACCCGCTGGACCCCAACGCCACCCCCATTCCCACCCTGACGCCGCCGCCCACCGACGCGCCGGCTACCCCCAGTCCCAAGCCCAGCGCTACAACGAAGCCGGGCACCACGCCCAAGCCCGGAGCCACGCAGGCGCCGGATGCCACCCAGGCACCCCAGGCGACCCAGGCTCCCGGCGGCAATACGGCACAGCCTACCCCGGCTCCCCAGCCCACCCAGGCGCCTCAGCCCACCGCCACGCCCAGTGCGGGCACCATTACGGTGACCATGAACGGCGTGCGGCAGGAGATGGATCTGGTGGAATGCCTGGCCATGATCGCCCGCAACGAGCTGGGCGCGGGTGCCCCCATTGAGGCCTACAAGGCCCAGATGGTGGCCGCGCATTCCTGGATTCTCAGCCAGGGCGGCGCGCCCAGTGTTTCCGGCCGGGAGCCCAACGAGACCATCCGGCAGGCAGCCCGGGAGGTGGCCAACCAGATCGTGACCTACAACGGCCGCGTGGCCTTTACTCCCTACTTTGCCAGCGCCGCCTTCGGCACCTGCCCCAGTGAGGATGTGTGGGGCTCCTCCCGCCCCTATCTGGTGGCAGTGGAAAGCCCCTACGACCAGCAGTATGCCAGCAACTGGAAGAACACCCGTGTGTTCACCGAGCAGGAGGTGGCCGACCGGGCCATGGAAAAGCTGGGCGTGGACCTGTACGCCTACAGCGAGGACCCCAATGACTGGTTCGGCGACATTGTGAAGAATTCCTCCGGCTATGTGACCAGCCTGCGTCTGGGCACCGCCACCATCACCGGCCAGAAGCTGCAGGTGAGCGTGCTGGCAGGCTTTGCCGGGCGGGATATCCGCAGCGCAGCCTTCGACATCGCTTACGCGGACGGCAGCTTCAGCATCACCTGCTACGGCTACGGTCACGGATGCGGCCTGTCCCAGTACGGCGCCTGGGGCTATGCGGCCAACGGCTGGACCTACGACCAGATTCTGGCCCATTACTTCCCCGGTACCACCCTGTCGGCTGTGGGATGATCGGCAGGAAGCTTTAAAATCCGCATGCGGGGCGTTTTCCCAAGAGGAAAGCGCCCCGTTTTTTTTGATATCAATGGGGAATTATGTAGGAAAAGCTATGAAAAGTTTGGGGTTTCTGCGGCTGAATGCACAAAACAGGAAAAGAGGATTTGTGCGAAAAGGAAAAAATTTGTGAAAATACTCCCCAATTCGACGGGAATACGGTATAATAACCGTTGTTACTTTTTTGATACTTGTTGGAAAGTAGCCCCCGGGGCCATGTCTCCGGGCCGTTTTGTCAGCCGCCGGTCAAGCTTTTCTGTCTTTCCGGCGGCTGTTCCGTGCAATCAACCAAATGAGCAAAAAAGAAAGGGGAACCTGCGTGGAAAACCCGGCAAAGAAAAATTGGATCAAGATCCTGGTGATCGTTGTTGCAGTGGTGCTGCTGGCTGGATGCAGCGCCATGGCCTATCTCTACAGCCAGATCGCCCCGGCCCTGGACGAGGGCGAGGCGGGCACTCTGAACCAGCAGACCGACCCGGACATTGAGGCCGGCGGCGACCGCTTTTACAACCTGCTGATGGTGGGTATCGACTACGATGCCGACGACGACGGCCGTGACTACGCCGAGGGCAAGGGCATGACCGATGTGATCATGTATGTGCAGATCGACCGGGACAGCGGCAAGGTGAACGCCTTCCAGATCCCCCGCGATACCTATGCGGGCGAGGATGTGGGCGACGGCATCAAGACCAGCACCGGCAAGATCAACGAGGTCTACGCCAACGGCCCGGACCAGAAAAACAAGATCAACAACCTGGCCAACAAGATCTACGAGCTGTTCAAGCTGCCGGTGGACGATTATGTGGTCATCGACATGCAGGCCTTCAAGACCATGCTGAACAACATGGGCGGCATCGAGATGTATGTCCCCTGGGACATCGTCACCGTGGATAAGGTCACCGGAATCGAGAATACGGTCTGCACCCAGGGTACCCACCGGATCAGCGGCGACACCGCCGAGCTGATTCTGCGCAACCGGAACTACTCCACCGCCGACTACAAGCGGCTGGAGACCCAGCAGTACTTCTACGCCGCTCTGCTCAAGAGCCTGCTGAACGACTATACTCTGGCCGATTACTACAGCACCTGCAAGGTGGTGGCCCATTACATCGACACCAGTCTGGACATCACCGAGATCTGGGGCCTGTATGCCACCATGCTGAAGGTGGAGCCGGAGAACATCTACATCGTGCGTGCACCCGGCGGCGCGGCCAACATCAACGGCCACACCCAGGTCTATTATGTGGACCGGGAAAGCTGCGCTGAGATTCTGAACGAGCACTTCCGCAGCCCGGAGGCTCCGGTGGAAGTCGAGAAGCTGGGCCTCATCACCGGCCAGACCTACCTCTATGGCATGAACATCGACGAGGGCCGCACCATGGGCGACGTGATGACCGATGCCGAGGAGGGCGAGGCCGAGCTGGCCGCCTCCTCCGAAGCGGCATCCTCTGAGGCTGCCGAGGGATGAACCGCCCTGCAAATCTGAGCAAAACAAAAAGGCTCCCCAACCGGGGAGCCTTTTTTCTATGTATTGCGGTATTGCGGAGTTTGGGCCGAAATCAGACCACCGGGGCCATGAGCACTGTGCCGGTGCCCCGGTAAACATTCACCAGTCCTTCGCCGGAAACCGCGGAGCCGATCAGGCTGCGGGTGGATTTTTCCACCGTGAAGTTCAACGTGGAGGACCAGGCAATGGCCATGTTGCCATCGATGCGCAGCTGGTCGTTGTCCAGCTTGAACTCGATCAGCTCGCCGCGGGGCACCGGGCTTTCCAGCGCCGCCACACCCGCGCCCCGCAGGCACAGGTTGAACAGGCCCTCGTTGCCCAGCACCGCGCTGGACAGGTTCGAGCGGGCCACCACCTTCTGCTGCACCGAGCCGGAGCAGGCCAAAAACAGGCCGTCGTCCAGCACCAGGCCGTCCCACTGGCCCACATCCAGCAGGATGATGTGCTTGTAGGTGGGCTCCAGCATCAGGTGGCCGGTGCCCTTGTATTCCGGCTTCACCGCGCTCTCCTTGGTGGCCTTGGAGGCCAGCGCCTTGCCCAGCAGATCGCCCACGCCCTTGATGCCGGAGGTGGCTTCCACCGCGCCGCTCATCCACTGCATGGCCCCGGCCTGCACCACGTAGCTGTCGCCCTTCAGCTCCAGCAGCAGCTGGCGGCGGCGCACGTTCATCTCGGAAGCGTAGTAGCTGGCGATGGCGTTGTCCGGCCGGACGCTCAGGTCCTTCTCGTATTCCAGCACCCGCATGCCGCCCAGCTGGGCTGCGGTGAGAATGTTGGGGTTATTCAGCAGATTATTGAATGTGACCATGGTAGAACCTCCTTGCTGTTGCAACGGCGCAAAAAATGCCGTGTATTTGTGGCCATTATACCACGCAAGGCAGTCAGCGGGAAGAGATTTTGGGAATTTTTTACCAAAACAAAACAGCCGCAGCGTACTGCTGCGGCTGTTTTGCGTAAATTCAGTTGTCTGTTTCAACCTTCAGGATCGCACCGTCGGTGGCGCTGATCTCGTAGTCATATTCCAGATTTCCGGATTTGAATTCGATGGAATAATGGGGGGTGCTGTCGTCCAGATCGCTGTCCATTTCCAGCTCCCGAATGGCGGACCGGTCCAGCCCGGCGTGGCTCAGGGCCTTGGCCAGCGCGTCATCGGCGCTGATGAAGGAGCCGCCGGAGGCAAGCGCCTTGTTTTCGCCCTTCAGAATACTGCCGGTGGAGCCGTCGATCTCGTACTCATACTGGGTGGTACCGGCAAGGAATTTTACCTCGTATTCCACGCGGCCGTCGTCCCAGTCCCGCTCGATGTACAGGTTCTGGACCTTATCCTCGGTCAGGCCAGCGGCGCCGAGCGCGGCGGCCTTGGCGCCGGACTCACCGATGTCGGTGCCGGTGGTGCTGCTGCCGATGCTGGTACTGGTGCCGGGCTTGGCGGTGATGGCAGTGGGGGCGGCATGTGCCTCGGACTCATACTGGCGCACGGTGCCGTCCGCATTGATCTCATATTCGTATTCGGTGCTGCCCTGCCAGAACTCCACCTCATACACCCGCTGGCCGTCGTCCCAGTCCAGCTTGGCGGTCAGACCGGTCACCTGATCGGCGGAAAGGCCCGCGTGCTTCAGGGCAGCGGCCTTGGCGGCCTCCAGACCCACGTCAGTGCTGCTGGAAGCGGCTGCGCCGGAGGAGGAGTGCTCCTCCTTCTCGCTCTTCAGAATCTGGCCCGCGCCGTCCACCGCGCAGAAGTATTCGGTGCTGCCGGTCCAGAATTTCACCTTGTACACAAAGCGTCCGTCGTCGTAGCTGGGGATTACCAGGATGCCCTCCGCCTGGTCCTCGCTCAGGCCAAAGGCGTTCAGAGCGGCGGCCTTGGCGGCAGCTTCATCAATGGAAGCGCTCTGGCCCGCGGCGGCGGTGTAGCGCTCGGTGCGATTCTTCACGATCTCGCCGGTGGTGGCGTCCACATCGTATTCGTATTCCACGTTCCCGGCCCAGAATTCCACCTCATAGACCATCCGGCCGTCCTCCATGTCAAAGTCCACCTTGGACACGGTCACCTGGTCGGCGGTCAGGCCCGCGTGGGCCAGGGCGGCGTTCTTGGCCACCTCGGTGCCGATGTAGCCGCCGTCGCTGGCACGGCCGGTGGAGGTCACGGCGGTGAGGGTGGTTCCCTGGCTGGAGAGCAGCAGATTCAGATCGTTCACGGTCCGGCCGGCCAGACTCTCAAAGGTGAGGGTGGGGTTCTGGTCCACCAGCTGCTGGATCAGCTGGGCCTTGCCCAGCGAGATGCCGTATTCGTCGGCCTTGGCCTGCAGGTCCTGATCCTGGCTTACCACCTGGCTCAGGATGGCCCCGTTGATGGAGCTGGAGGTCATCACCGCGTTCACCGTCTCGGTGAGCTGGCTTTCCAGCTGAGAGGCGCGGGCGGCGTTGTCGTCCTCCACGGTGATGAGGATGGAATTGGCCAGCTCATCCACGTAGCCGTTTTTCAGCAGCGAGCCCATCAGCGCGTTCACCGCCACATCCAGGGTGGAGCCGGTCAGGTCCATGCCGTCCAGCACAGCGGCGGCATCCTCGTTGAGGGGGGTGGCCCGCAGCACCCGCTCGTGGCGGTTGAGTACCAGCTCGATGCTGGGGTTCACATCCAGCGAGACGATGGACGCGGCGGTCTGAGACTGATTGTAATAGATGGAACCTCCGCCAATGGCCAGCACCAGGCAGGCGGCAGCGGCCAGAGCGGCCAGACGCAGGGGCTTGCGGTTTTTCTTTTCAGGATTCTGATTCGTCATGGGGATCACGTTTCCTTTCCGGTCATCACAGCGAAGGAGAACGCTTTCCACGTCGTTTGGTGCCGCGTGTTCCAAAGCGGTGCGCAGCGCCTGTTCCACATTGCGGTCGGTCATTGCGCGTCATCTCCTTCCAGAATGGTTTTCAGCTTTTTCAGGGACCGGTGATACTTGGAAAGCACGGTGGGCAGCGCCAGATCCAGAAACTGGGCGATCTCCCGGTGCTTGAGCCCGCAGACCGCGTGCAGCACCACGATGTGCCGCTCTTCATCGGAAAGGCGCCCCAGCGCCGCGCCCAGCACGGTGCGGTCGTCGGCGGTGAGGGTGTCGCTCTCGATGGAAAAGGCGGACCACTGGGCCTCGGAAAGATCCTGGATGCGGGCCGCGGTGCGCAGCCGCCCCAGTGCCAGATTCCGGGCGATGGTGAGCAGCCAGGCCATGGGCTTGCCCTGGGGCCGGTAGGAGGGAGCAGCGGCCCACACCTTCACGAAGGTATCCTGGGCCACATCCTCGGCCTCCGCGCCGTTTTTCAGGTAAGAGAGAGCCAGGCCGTACACCGCCGCCCGGGTACGGCGGTAAAGTTCGGCCAGATCCTCCCGGCTGCCCGCGGCAATGCCGCTGAGCAGCGCCTCCAGCTCTTCGCTGGGGTTCGCGGCACGGGCCTCCTGGGCCATTGCGCCAAGCACAAGCATCATATCCGTTGTCTCCTGTCGTTCTAGTAATGCACGGAACAAAACGTTTATTGCACTGCTTTCAAAAAATTTTTAAAAAATGGGAAAAACCATTTCTGTTCTTATTATAGAATGGGCCGCACAGCCTTGGCAAGCGCAAAAAAAGACCCCGCAGGGAAGCCCATCCGGGCCGCCCTGCGGGGCAAAACAGAATGAAGAAGGAAACAGCTAAGAAAATAAGGGGAAAAGAGATCAGCGTCGGCCGGACACCTTCAGGCGGGCCATGGCGCGGGCCAGAGCAGCCTGGGAGCGGTAATACTCCTCCACGCTCTTCTTCTGGCGCAGGCGCTCCTCGGCGCGCTCCTTGGCTTCCTCGGCGCGCTTGGCGTCGATCTCCTCGGGCTTTTCGGCGGTGCTCACCAGCACGATGGCACGCTCGGGCATGATCTCCACAAAGCCCTGGCCGATGGCGGCAACGTGCCACTCACCGTCCACCTTATACCGCAGTTCGCCCGGCTCCATGGCGGTCACAGCGGGCTCATGGCCCGGCTGCACACCGTACAGGCCGTCGATGGCGGGGATGACCAGTTCCTGGGCTGGGCCGATGTAGAACTGGCGCTCGGGGGTGATGATCTCCAGAAACAGGTCAGCCATCAGATCGCCCCCTGTGCCCGGGCCTTCTCACGCACGTCGTCCACGGTGCCCACGTTGGAGAACGCGGTCTCGGGGTACTGATCCAGCTCGCCGCCCAGAATGGCCTCGAAGCTGTTGATGGTTTCGGCCAGGGGCACATATTTGCCCTGCAGGCCGGTGAACTGCTCGGCCACGAAGAAGGGCTGGCTGAAGAACTGCTGGATGCGGCGGGCCCGCTCCACGGTCTTCTTGTCGTTTTCGCCCAGCTCTTCCATGCCCAGAATGGCGATGATGTCCTGCAGCTCCTTGTAGCGCTGCAGCAGCTCCTGCACGCCGCGGGCCACGTTGTAATGACGCTGGCCTACTACATCGGGCTCCAGAATACGGCTGGTGGACTCCAGGGGGTCCACAGCGGGGTAGATGCCCTGCTCCACGATCTTACGGCTCAGCACGGTGGTGGCGTCCAGATGGGTGAAGGTGGTGGCGGGCGCGGGGTCGGTCAGGTCATCGGCGGGCACGTAAACGGCCTGCACGCTGGTGATGGCGCCGTTCTTGGTGGAGGTGATTCGCTCCTGCAGCGCGCCGACCTCGTTGGCCAGGGTGGGCTGGTAGCCCACGGCGCTGGGCATACGGCCCATCAGGGCGGAAACCTCGCTGCCGGCCTGCACGTAACGGAAGATGTTGTCGATGAACAGCAGCACGTCCCGCTTTTCCTGATCGCGGAAGTACTCGGCCATGGTCAGACCGGTCAGAGCAACGCGCATACGGGCTCCCGGGGGCTCGTTCATCTGGCCGAAGACCAGGGCGGTCTTCTCCAGAACGCCGGACTCGCTCATCTCGCGCCACAGGTCGTTGCCCTCACGGGTACGCTCGCCCACGCCGGTGAAGATGGAGTAGCCGCCGTGCTCGGTGGCGATGTTACGGATCAGCTCCTGGATCAGCACGGTCTTGCCAACGCCCGCGCCGCCGAACAGGCCGATCTTACCGCCGCGGGCGTAGGGGGCCAGCAGGTCGATGACCTTGATGCCGGTCTCCTGGATCTGAACCACGGGGCTCTGATCCACGAACTTGGGGGGCTCGCGGTGGATGGACCACTTCTCGGAGTCGGTCACTTCCTCGCGGCCGTCGATGGCATGGCCCAGAACGTTGAACATGCGGCCCAGGCATTTTTCGCCCACGGGCACTTCGATGGGTGCGCCCGTGGCGGTCACTTCCACGCCGCGGCCCAGGCCCTCGCTGGGGCTGAGCATGATGCAGCGCACGGTGTTGCCGCCCACATGCTGGGCGACCTCCATGACCTGCTCGGCGCCGTTCAGCTGCACGGTCAGGGCATCGTTGATGGCGGGCAGCTTGCCGTCCTTGAACTCAACGTCCACAATGGGGCCCAGAACCTGTGCGATGGTGCCTTTGTTTTGCATATCGGTTCCTCGCTTTCAAATATCGAACAATAGAAGAAAAGGATCAGGAGCGTTTCAGCACGCTGCCGTCGGCGCTCACCAGCAGGGTAAGCGCGGGCTGCATGCGGCGCTCGGGGCGGACCTTGCCGCCCTTTTGCTGGGCGCCGCCCACGATCTCGGTGATCTCCTGGGTAATGGCGGTCTGTCGGGCCCGGTTGTATTCCAGCGAAAGGGTGCGGATCATCTCGCGGGCATTTTTGGTGGAGGAATCCATGGCGGTCATGCGGGCATTCTGCTCGCTGCAGAAGGATTCCACCAGGCAGCCGAAGAGCACGCCCTTCAGGTAACCGGGCACGATCTTATCCATGACCTTGTGCTCGGAGGGAACGTACACCACCTGCCGGTTGTACTGGCCGGCGGTGTACTGGGCTTCCTTGTGGGCGAACTGCTCCCGGGTGAGGGGAAGCAGCTGGTAGGTGGCGGGCCGCATCAGCACGGGGTTCACCATCTCGGTGTAGATCACATGCACCTCGTCCAGCTGGCCGCGCAGGAACAGGTCCACCATGGTGTCGCTGATGTCCCGCGCTCTGGTCACGGTGGGGTCCTGAGCGGTGTAAAGGAACTCGCCGTCCACGTTCACGTTCTTGCCGGAAAAGTAGGCCCGGCCCACCTGACCGATCACAAACAGGACCGGGTTCTCGGTGGCGGCCAGCTTTTCCTCGGCCAGCTTGAGCACGTTGTGGTTGTAAGCGCCCGCCAGGCCCTTGTCGCCGGTGATCACAATGTAGCCCACCGTGCGCTTCTTTTTCCCGGGGCGGGTGTCCATGAAGGGATGCCGGAATTCCTCGGAGTGATACAGAATATCTGCAATGGTATCCTGAATCTTCTGGAAGTAAGGCTCCACGCCATTCAGCTGCTGGCGGGCCTTGCGCATCTTGGAGGAGGAGATCAGATACATGGCATTGGTGATCTTCAGGGTCTGATCCACGCTCTTGATGCGGGTACGGATCTCTTTTATGCTTGCCATTGCGCGCTCACCTGTCCCTTATAGGCATCCAATTCGGCGCGGATGCTCTCGGCAACAGCGGCGGAAAGCGCGCCGGTGGATTCGATCTCTTCCAGCAGCTGGGGCTGGGTGTTTTCCAGGTAGTCCACAAAGCCCTGAGCCACCTCGCGGGACTTGGCCAGAGGCACGTCCGCCAGCAGGCTGCCGGTGGAGATGTACAGGATGACCGCCTGGCGGCTCACGCTCATGGGATGGTACAGCGGCTGCTTGAGGATCTCCATCAGCTGCTTGCCGTGGTCCAGAGCGGTCTGGGTGGCCTTATCCAGGTCAGAGCTGAACTGGGTGAACACCTCCAGCTCGCGGAAGCGGGCCAGGTCGATACGCAGGGTACCGGCGGTCTTCTTCACGGCCTTGGTCTGGGCGCTGCCGCCCACACGGCTCACGGAAAGGCCCACGTTCACGGCGGGGCGCTGGCCTGCGAAGAACAGGCTGCTCTCCAGATAGATCTGGCCGTCGGTGATGGAAATCACGTTGGTGGGGATGTAGGCGGAAACGTCGCCCGCCTGGGTCTCGATGATGGGCAGAGCGGTCATGGAGCCGCCGCCGTATTCCTTGGTCAAGCGGCAGGAGCGCTCCAGCAGGCGGCTGTGCAGGTAGAACACGTCGCCGGGGTAGGCCTCACGGCCGGGGCTGCGGTGCAGCAGCAGGCTCAGGGCACGGTAGGCAACCGCGTGCTTGGACAGATCGTCGTAAACGATCAGCACGTCCTTGCCCTTGGACATGAAATACTCGCCGATGGCAGTGGCGGAGTAGGGAGCGATGTACTGCAGGGGGGCAGGCTCGCTGGCCGGGCTGGACACGATGATGGTGTAGTCCATGGCGCCGTACTTCACAAAGTTGTTGCGCAGCTGGGCCACGGTGGAGGCCTTCTGGCCGATGGCAACATAGATGCAGATCACATCCTTGCCCTTCTGGTTCAGGATGGTATCCACCGCGATGGCGGTCTTGCCGGTCTGGCGGTCGCCGATGATCAGCTCGCGCTGGCCGCGGCCGATGGGCACCATGGAGTCGATGGCCAGAATACCGGTCTGCAGGGGAACGTTTACGGGCTCGCGGCTCACAACGCCGGAGGCCTCGCGCTCGATGGGCATGCGGGCGGCAGCCTCGATGGCGCCCAGGCCGTCGATGGGCTCGCCCAGGGCGTTCAGGGTGCGGCCGATCATGGCCTCACCGGCGGGAACATCCGCCGCACGGCCGGTGCGCTTGACCACGCTGCCCTCGGCCAGGCCCTCTTCGCTGCCCAGCAGAACAACGCCCACGCTGTCCCGCTCCAGGTTCAGAACGATGCCCTTGGCACCGGTCTCAAATTCCACCAGCTCACCGTAAACCGCCTTGTCCAGGCCGTACACGGTGGCAATGCCGTCGCCGATCTCGATCACGGTGCCGGTCTCTTCGTGGGTGGCGCGGCTGTCGTATGCTTCAATCTCCTGGCGGAGAATGGAAATGATCTCTTCGGATTGATTCACTGTGGCTTCACCTCTCTTGCAGGCGGCGCGCCAAACGATGCAGCTGCCCGCTCACACTCTTGTTATAGGTCGTCCCGTCGATCTCCAGGACGAAGCCGCCCACCAGGGACGGATCAACGATCACCTGCATCTCCACGCCGTCGCGGCCGTGGCGGCGGCACATGGCCTTGGCAATGTCCACCACCATGGCCTCGTCCGGCATCTGGGCGCAGCGCATCACGCAAACCGTCTGGTTGGCAGCGGCCAGCGTGAGCAGATGATATTCATATACGATATCGGCAAGCAGGGCAAAGCGGCCCTTTTTTGCCAGCAGTTCATAAAAATGCATCAGCCGGTCCGGGCAGCTTGCGAAGGGCAGGCGGCGCAGTACCGCCTGCTTTTCCTCCAAGCGGACCGCCGGGCTGACCAGCGCTTCCAGCAGGGGCTTATTTTCCAGAATGAGCTGCGCGGTGTCGCGCAGCTCGTCCTCGGTGCAGCCGGCCTGATACAAAGCGCTCGCATAACGGGCGGCAGTCAGGCTCATGCGGTCTCCTCCACTTCAGCCAGGAAGGCGTTGACCATATCCCGGTCGGCCTGGCTGTTCATCTTCTGCTGCGACACCTTGGAGGCAGCCAGCAACGCCAGCATGGCGATCTCCTGGCGGGCGCCCTCCAGCAGGGCGTCACGGTCGGCCTGGGCCTGCTTCTGAGCATCGGCCTGCATGTGGGCGATGTCGTCCCGGGCCTTGGCCAGCTGAGCCTCGTACTCCTGCTGACCGCGCTTTTTGGCCGCGTCCACAATGTCCTGGGCCTCTTTCTTGGCGTTCAGCAGCTGAGCCTCATACTCCTGACGGCTCTGCTCGGCCTGCTCCATTTTGGCGTTGGCGCCGTCGATGGTGTCGGCAATTTCCTTGGACCGCTCGTCCAGCATTTTGGTGACCGGTCCGAACAAAAAGATCTTCATCAAGACCAGCAGGATCGCCAGGTTGATGAACACATAAACGATCTCTGCATTAAGATTTAAAATCGACACGGCTCATCGCCCCCTCGATTACTGCATGAAGATCAGCAGGATAGCGATCAGGAAGCCGTAGATCGCGGTGGCCTCGGCCAGGGCGCAGCCCAGCAGCAGGTTGCTGCTGATCTTGCTGGCAGCCTCAGGCTGACGGGCGATGGCTTCGTTGGACTTGGCGGTGGCAAAACCAATGCCGATACCGGCACCCAGGCCAACCAGAACGGCGATAGCGGCAGCAAAAGCGGTAGTCATAATAAGTTCCTCCTAAAATTCAATACATTTTTAAAGTAAGATGGTTTTATTCAATGGCTTCACTCAGGAACAGGGTCGTGAGGAACACGAACACCACCGCCTGAATGATACCGTCGAATGCGTCAAAGTAAAGGCTCAGGGGAATGGGCACTGCAATGGGAACCAGCATCTTCACCAGCTCCATGATGATGAAGGCTGCGAACACGTTGCCGAACAGTCGCATACACAGCGACAGCGGCCGGATGCCGATCTCCAGAATGTTCAGCGGCGCCACGATGGGCGAGGGCTCCACAAACTTGTGCAGGCCGCCCTTCAGGCCCTTGATGCGGAAGCTGGAGCCGTAGATCAGCAGAACTGCCAGAAAAGCCAGACCGGCGGTCACGTTCAGGTCCTTGGTGGGCGGCGTGAGGCCGATGAACTCGGACAGGTTCGCCAGCACCAGATAGATGCCCATGGTGCCAATGTAGGGCGCAAAGGTGCGCCAGTGTTCGCCCAGGTTGTCCTTGCAGAAGTTGTTGATGAACCCAACCAGAATTTCCGCCACCATCTGCCGGCGGCCGGGCACCTTTTTCATGCCGTGGGTCAGCCAGATGCAGAAAATGGTGAAGAGCGCGATGAGAATCCAGCTGTTGAGTGCGGATTCCGGCACCGGGATTCCGCCGAACAGCGGGATCTCAAAGGCGGTTTTCGGTTGCAGCGCTTCGATGAGTTCTTCCTTGATATCCAATAAATCTCCCCCCTTTTCGGTACCTGCCTATTCTATGACAAACGCCCCGGAAGTGTAAGGCTTACGAAAGTAAAAAAAGTAAAAAAAGCGTCTTTGAAAAATATGGTTGGCGGTTTGCACAACAGTTGTTTTCATTGTGGAAAACCTGTACGAAAGATGCTCTCTGCTCCGGCGGAGCATTTGGCGCAGGGGGGAAAATGTGCTATCATATTACATATATCGCCTGAAATAGGGGAGGGGGACCGGCCGTGAAACTGCTTGCTCATCTGAAAAAGACCCTGAATGCTCAGCTGGTCACTCTGAGCGTGATGGTGATCGTGCTCACGGTGCTCATTGCCATGGGCAGCAGCCTGTGGCTGAACCTGCGCTCCAGCCACCAGATGATGGACCGGAGCATGATGGATGTGGCCTATCTGCTGGCCCGCACCCAGGATGTGCGGGGGCTGCTGGAGGGCGGCAGCGATCAGTCGGTCACGGCGCTGCTGCAGCAGGTGGTGCGCCGGGTGAACGACCTGGACGTGGCGGTGGTCATCGATACGGAGGGCTCCATGCTGGCCGGGGCAAGCACCCGCAGCGGGCTGCAGGGAGTGGTCCAGCCGGACCCGAGCAGGACCGACCCGGTTTTTCTGCAGGAGGGCGAGACCGAAAACGGTATGGAGCGCTGCGCCTGCGCCAAGGTCTTTGATCAGGAGGGCAACCTGCGGGGCTATGCGGTGGTGGGGGTCTACATGCGGTCGGTATACTGGATGGTGGCCGGGACCGTGCTGCAGTACCTGCTCATTGCGGCGGTGGCGCTGTGCATCGGCGGCTTCTGGGCCCGGCGGCTGGCCCGCTACATCAAAAGCGAGCTGGCGGGCTATGAGCCCGAGGACCTGTACCGGCTGATGGTCCAGCGGGCGGATATCTGGGATGCGCTGGAAGAGGGCGTAATGGCCATTGACGAAAACGAGCGCATCATTTATCTGAATGCGGCGGCCAAGCAGATGCTGGAGCTGTCGGTGGATGAGGCGGTGGGCCAGCCGCTGCATCAGGTCTATTCGGCCAGCACCCTGGACCGGGTGCTGCACAGCGGTAAGGCGGAATACAATGTGCCCCTCAAATCGCTGGTGCATGTGAAGATTCTGGCGGACCGGATGCCCATTGTGAAAAACGGCCGCACCGTGGGCGCGGTGGCCATCTTCCGCAACCGCACCGAGATGGTGCGCCTGGCCGAGGACCTGACCGGCGTGAACCACGTGGTGGAGGCGCTGCGGGCCAACACCCACGAATTTATGAACAAGCTGCATGTGATTCTGGGCCTTCTGCAGCTGGAGGAATACAAGGAGGCCGAGCGCTATGTGCTGGAGCTGACCAAGGTGCGGGCCCAGTCCATGGGCGGTATCACCGGCCGCATCCAGGAGCCCGCGGTGGCGGCGCTGCTCATCGGCAAGCTCAGCCGTGCCCAGGAGCTGCGGGTGGTCTTCCGGCTGGATGCCTCCAGCCACTACCCCCACGGCAGCCGCTGCCTGCCCACCGACGCCATGATCTCGCTGCTGGGCAACCTGATCGAGAACGCCTTCGATTCCTTCAAGAATGTGGCGGACGGCGCGGTGCGGGAGGTGGAGGTCTGCATTCAGGAGGAGGCACAGGGCCTGCTCATCTGCGTGGAGGACACCGGCTGCGGCATTCCGCCCAAGGTACAGCAGCGGATGTTTGAGCAGGGCTTTTCCACCAAGGGTCAGGGCCGGGGCACCGGTCTTGCGCTGGTGCAGAGCATCGTGCAGGCCTACGGCGGCGATGTGCGGGTGGAATCGGTGGTGGGGCTGGGTACCACCTTCACCATCCACATCCCGCCCCAGGAAGAGAATACAGAGGATAAGCAGGAAAAGGAGGAGAGAGATTGTACCAGGTTGTGATCGTGGAGGATGACCCCATGGTGGCCATGCTCAACCGCCGCTATACCGAAAAGGACCCGCGCTTTCAGGTGTGCCGGGAATGCCCGGATGGCCGGGCCGCGCTGGAATACCTGCGCAGCCACCCGGCGGATCTGGTGATCCTGGATATGTACATGCCCCGGATGGACGGAATGGATGTGCTGCGCCAACTGCGGGCGGCCGGGGTGAGCACCGATGTGATCATGATCACCGCCGCCAGCGACACCGCCACCGTGGAGGCGGCCATGCGGCTGGGTGTGGTGGATTACCTGGTCAAGCCCTTTGAATATGAGCGGTTCTGCCAGGCGCTGGACGCTTTTGACCGGCGCAGGCAGGCCATTCGTGCCCAAAGCGTGAACCAGCAGCAGCTGGACGAGCTGCTGCACCGGGGCGCCGCTGTGGTCCCGGCAGAGGACAAGCCGGAGGAGAAGCCGCTGCCCAAGGGCCTGCAGCCCAAAACGCTGGAGGCTGTGTGCACCTGCCTGCGGGAAAACCCCCAGGGCCTTACCTGCGAGCAGCTGGCCATGAAGACCGGCTTTTCGGCGGTGACTGCCCGGCATTATGTGCATTACCTGGCGGAAAGCGGCCGGGCCGATTCCCGGGTGGACTACTCCACCGGCGGGCGGCCCAGCGTGATCTATACACTGCGGGACTGAGCGCGGGGGCAAACAAATCGGGGAGGGAAGAGAGAGCAATATGATCGGAACCATTGCAAACACAGCCACCATTCTGGCGGGCAGTCTGGTGGGCAGCCGGCTGAAAAGCGGCCTGGGTGAACGCTACAAGGAGGCCCTGATGAACGGCATGGGTCTGGCGGCCACCCTGCTGGGGGTAAACTCGGTGGTGCAGGCCATGCCCGAAAGCCGTTACTCGGTGCTGTTCATCGTGAGTCTGGCCGTGGGCGGCGTGCTGGGCACCGCCATCTCGCTGGACAGCCTATTCCAGAAGGCGGTGGACAAGCTGCCGCTGGCGGGCGGCAGCGAGCTGGGCAAGGGGCTTTCCACCGCTATTCTTTTGTTCTGCGCCGGGACCCTGAGCATTCTGGGCCCCATGCAGAGCGCCTTGCAGGGCGACAATACCTATCTGTTCACCAATGCCGTGCTGGACGGCATCACCTCCACAGTGCTGGCCTCCACCTTCGGCATCGGCATCGCGCTGGCGGCGCTTGTGCTCTTCTGCTGGCAGGGGGCCATCTATCTGCTGTCCGGCGCGATTGCCCCCTATGTGACCACGGAACTGCTCACCGAGCTGAGTCTGGTGGGCGGCGCGCTGATCTTCAGCTCCGGCCTGGGAATCTTGGGCATCAAGCAGATCAAAACCCTGAACTATCTGCCCGCTCTGGCGGTGAGCGCCGCCGCGGTGGTGGTCCTGCAGGCACTGGGCCTGTGAGGACCACCCGGCGGGCCGGGCGTTCATTGACTTTTTTAATAAAAGGCGTTATATTTATTAAAATATAAGGAAGCCGCCCGGGAGAGGTCTGCCCGGCGCGGGAAAGGGGAATCGACCCGATGAAGGATCGTTACGGCCGCAGCATTGACTATCTGCGGATCTCACTTACCGACCGGTGCAATCTGCGCTGCCGGTACTGCATGCCGGATGGGGCGGACTTTGTGCCCCATCCGGAGATCCTGCGCTATGAGGAGATTCTGCGGGCGGCGCGGGCGGCCATCAGCCTGGGCATCTGCAACTTCAAGGTCACCGGCGGCGAGCCGCTGGTGCGCCGGGGCGCGGTGGAATTCGTGGAGCAGCTGAAAAACCTGCCGGGCTGCGGCCAGGTGACCCTGACCACCAACGGGGTGCTGCTGGAGGAGCTGGCACTGCCGCTGGCCCGGGCGGGGCTGGACGCGGTGAACGTGAGCATCGACGCGCTGGACCCGGCCCGCTACGCGGCCATCACCGGCTTTGATGTGCTGGACAATGTGCTGCGGGGCGTGCGTGCTTCCATGGCGGCGGGCATCCGCACCAAGCTGAACTGTGTGCTGCTGGCCAGCGCTGAGCCGGAGGTGGTGCCGCTGGCGGAAATGGCGGAACAATGGCCGCTGGATGTGCGCTTCATCGAACTGATGCCCATCGGTGAGGGCGGCGCGGGCGGTGGCCTGCCGCCGCAAAGGGCCCGGGCACTGCTGCTGGAGCGCTGGCCGGACCTGCACCCGGTGAACGAGCGGCGGGGCAACGGCCCGGCCCATTACGAGGCCAGCGGGCAACTGCAGGGCCGCATCGGCTGGATCGACGCGGTGAGCCACCGGTTCTGCGACCAGTGCAACCGGCTGCGGCTCACCAGCACCGGACAGCTCAAGCCCTGCCTGTGCTACGACGCCTCGGTGGATCTGCGGGCGCTGCTGCGCACCGGCGCATCGGATGAGGCGCTGCGGGCAGCCATTGCCCGGGCGGTGGAGCAAAAGCCCGCCCACCACTGCTTTGACAAATACGATGAGATCACAGAACACCGCCGCATGGCGCAGATCGGAGGATAACAAAGGATGGGAACCGTAAAAGCGATTTGTGTGTCCGAAGCCCGGGGCGTGGCCAAGCACCCGGTGGAAAAGGCCTGCTTCACCCCCGAGTGGGGCCTGGTGGGCGATGCCCATGGCGGCAATTGGCACCGGCAGGTGAGCCTGCTGGGCGAGGAAAAGATTCAGGCCTTCCGGGAAAAAGGTGCTCAGGTGGACTACGGGGCCTTCGGTGAAAATCTGGTGGTGGAGGGCTTTGACTTCCGGGCGCTGCCGGTGGGCACCCTGCTGCGCTGCGGGTCCGTGCTGCTGGAGATCACCCAGATCGGCAAGGAGTGCCACAATCACTGCCAGATCTACAAGGCCATGGGCGACTGCATCATGCCCCGGGAGGGCGTGTTCGCCCGGGTGCTGGAGGGCGGTGAGATCACAGTGGGCGACGAGATGCAGCTGGCCGAGCGCACCGGTGTGCGGCCCTTCCAGGCGGCGGTGATCACCCTGTCCGACAAGGGGGCCCAGGGCCAGCGGAAGGACGAAAGCGGCCCGGCCATTGTGAAGCGGCTGGAGGAAAAGGGCTACCAGGTGGTGGAGGCCCTGCTGCTGGCGGATGAACAGGCGGTGCTGGAACGGCAGCTGATCCGCCTGTGCGACCAGCGCCAGCTGGACCTGATTCTCACCACCGGCGGCACCGGTTTTGCCCCCCGGGACGTGACCCCCGAGGCCACCATGGCAGTGGCCCAGCGGAATGCGCCCGGCATTGCCGAGGCCATCCGGGCGGCCAGCATGCAGATTACCCCCCGGGCCATGCTCAGCCGGGGTGTGTCGGTGATCCGGGGCAAGACCCTGATCGTCAACCTGCCCGGCAGCCCCAAGGCGGTGCAGGAGAGCATGGATGTATTCCTGGATGTAATCCCCCACGCATTGACCCTGATGCGGGGTGAGGGCGGCGAGTGCGCCCGCAAATAAAACGAAAAAGGCCGCGGTTCCGATGCCTTGCCGGAACCGCGGCTTTTCTTTTATCAAAAACGATCAAAAACAAATCGCCCGCCGGACTCAAGCGAAAGAGTCCGGCGGGCGGTTATTTTACTGGCTTACAGGTCGGGATGGTACTCCTTGCAGGTGCACTTCTTCCACTTCAGACCACTGCCGCAGGGGCAGGGATCGTTGCGGCCGATCTTATCCACCTTGATGGGGCCGGAAGAGCTGGTGGCCTTCACGTTCTTGCCCGGGGTGGCAGCGTCGCCGGTGGGCTTGGCAACCTGGGTGCGCTCCACTACGGGAGCCTGCTGCTGGGGCTGGATCTTCAGCTCGATGGTCAGCAGCATGCGCACGGTGTCTTCCTTGATGTTATCGATCATGGCGTCGAACATCTCGAAGCCTTCCAGACGGTATTCCACAACGGGGTCGCGCTGGCCGTAGCTGCGCAGATAGATGCCCTGACGCAGCTGGTCCATGGCATCGATGTGGTCCATCCACTTGGTGTCCACGTTGCGCAGCAGGCACATACGCTCCAGCTCACGCATGATATTGGAGCCGTACTTCTTCTCCTTGCCGTCCAGGATCAGGGTGCCGCGATCCAGCAGGAACTTGCTCACGTCCTCACGCTTCAGGCTCTTGAGCTGGTCCTCCTCGTAGTGCAGGTCGCTGTCCATGGTCAGCCAGCCCAGGTAGTGGCGGCGCAGAGCGGCCAGATCCCAGGCGGAGGAATCATCACCGGCGCAGAAGGTGGCCACGCTGCCCTCGATGTTGTCCTTCATCATGGTGCGCAGGGTTTCCTTCAGGTCCTCGCCGTTCAGCACCTGGCGGCGCTGGCCGTAGATGATCTCACGCTGCTTGTTCATCACATCGTCAAACTGCAGCACGTTCTTACGGGTGCTGAAGTTCTGGGCCTCCAGCTTCTTCTGGGCGCCCTCGATGGTGTTGGTGATCATCTTGTTCTCGATGGGGGTCTCGTCGTCCAGGCCCAGGGTGTCCATCAGGCTCTGTACCCGCTCGCCGCCGAACAGACGCATCAGGTCGTCCTCCAGGCTCAGGAAGAAGCGGGAAGCGCCCGGGTCGCCCTGACGGCCGGAACGGCCGCGCAGCTGGTTGTCGATGCGGCGGCTCTCGTGCCGCTCGGTGCCGATGATGTACAGACCGCCGGCGGCGCGTACCTCTTCAGCCTCCTTGGAGATCTCGGCTTTGTGGGCAGCCAGCAGCTCGTTGAAGCGGGCGCGGGCGGCCAGAATGTCCTCGTTGTCGGTCTCGCCGTGGCCGTCAGCCTCCACGATCAGCTCCTCGGCAAAGCCTTCCTTGCGCAGCTGGGCCTTGGCCATGTATTCGGCGTTGCCGCCCAGCATGATATCGGTACCACGGCCGGCCATGTTGGTGGCGATGGTCACAGCGCCCTTCTTACCAGCCTGGGCCACGATCTCGGCTTCCTTCTCGTGGTTCTTGGCGTTCAGCACGTTGTGCTTGATGCCCTGGCGGCTGAGCAGCTTGCTCAGGGTCTCGCTCTTTTCAATGCTCACGGTACCCACCAGAACGGGCTGGCCCTTGGCGTGGCACTCGGC